>CAZRUV010000006.1:0-68340 GCA_964603315.1 uncultured Rhodobacterales bacterium | reverse complement strand
GTCGAGTGGATGGACGCGGCCGCAAATGCGGGGATCAGCTCGGCGGGGGCCGGCGGCGGGGCCGGATTGGCCAGCTGATCCTCGGCAAAGGCGTCGAGCGTGGCGGGCGGCAGCGTGCCGGTTGTCAGCAAGGTGGCCGTGGCAGGTGTACCGGCATGTTCCAGCAAGACCCGCAGCGGGGCAGCGTCCCGGGACCGCTCCAATTCGGCCAGCACATAGCCTGCGGCCACTTCGGGCGCCTCGAAATCCTCAATGAGTGCCCGGTTGAGCGCGACGGTACCGCCGGGCAGCGCCAGCGCTTCGCGCACGCCGCCGGGCAGGACCACGACCCGTGCAGCCCCGGTGCGCCCGGCAAGTGCTGCGAGGGCGGGGCGCGCCTCGACCGTCATGCAAGGGGGGCCCGACACACGCTCGATCCTGGCCAGAAGGGCGTTCCCGATTTCCACTTCCTTGACCGGCGGTACGACCCGCAACGCGTGATCCACCATCGCCCCGGGCAACCAGAACAGTGCAAGTGCGGCAACGGCGCTGACCGAAACGGCGGCCCCGAGCCAGCGCAGGCGACCGGGACGGGGGCGCGCGCGTGCCACGGCCAGCCGAAGCGTTTCGATCGCATCGATCATTTCGGCATCTTCAGGACCAAGTTCGAGCGTTTCGTCCGGGTCGCCGTCGGGATGGAACACCGCGCCTTTGCCCGACGCCGTGGCCCGTTCGACCGCCGCCAGCGACCAGTGCGTCAACGCACGATCATTGAGATCGGAGATGACAAGCGTCGCGTCGCCGATGGACACCACAACCTCCTTGCGCTGCCCGTCGCCCTGGGCGCGCCAGAGGCCGGTCGCCTCCAACCGGTCATACTTGTTCAGTGCCGTCATGCCGTGCTGCCCGGGTCTTTGCCCATGTTTTGCAGGAAATCTACCATGGTGCCGCGATCCCGCCAAGGCGGCACATATGCCGTTCAATTCTGCATTCCGCAGATTGTGATTTGGTGTGTGGGGCATTGCACGCATAGGGTGACGGCAACAAACGAAACGACGAAGGATTTGCCGATGCGACACCTCATCTATTCACTGCTGGCCGGGCTTGCGCTGTCCGGTCCGGGACTTGCGGCCGAAGGCACGCGGATACAGGTCACCGGCGAGATCATTGATACGTGGTGCTACTACTCCGGCGTGATGGGCAGCCCGGATGCGGTTGTCGGTTCCGCCCACCACACCTGCGCATTGTGGTGCAGCGCGGGCGGGATCCCGGTCGGGCTGCTGGCCGAGGATGGAACGGTCTATATGGTGCTGAAGGTGGAAGATGACGCGCAGGCGGCAGGCGGCGATACGCTGCTGAAGCTCGCCGCGCATACGGTGGAAGCGGACGGTATGCTCTACGAGCGGGACGGGCTGCGTTATATCGTTGTGTCGGACGTGGTTTCGGATCTCGATATCACCAACCAGAACCACGACGACTACGGCAACGTACCGCCGTTTTCGATCCCCAATCCGAACAAGTGAGGAAACGCTCATGTTGAAACATATGACAGCCGCGATTGCCCTGCTCGCAACGCCGCTCGCCGCGCAGGATTTTTCCGAAGGGTCCGAGGCGCGCAGCTGGAACCTCTATGCCGAGGTGCCCGCCAAGTTCGAGGCAAAGGTCGTTGATCTCGTGTGTGAATTCACCGGTGACTGCCCGGCGGATTGTGGCGCCGGCAAACGGCAACTGGGCCTGTTGCGCACCGCTGACGATGTGTTGGTGCTGGCGATGAAAAACAGCCAACCCGCCTTTACCGGTGCTGCCGTTGAATTGCAGCCCTATTGCAATCAGGTCATCACCGTGGACGGATTGATGCTGGATGATCCGGATCTGGGTGCGCAAAACGTTTATCTGGTGCAGACCATCGTGCCGCCGGGCGAAAGCGAAAAGATCAAGGCGAACCAGTGGACCAAGGTCTGGGCCAAGGAACACCCCGAAGCCAAGGGCAAGGGCCCGTGGTTCCGCCGCGATCCCGAGATCAAGGACATCATTGCGAGCGAAGGGTATCTGGGCCTTGGCCTCGAGACGGACGAAGCATTCATCGCAGAGAACTTCTGACCCATGCGCGCGCTGACATTTGCATTGTGCCTTGCCGCCCTTCCGGCGGCGGGCCAGAGCCCGTTTCCCGTCGATATCGGCGGGCCATATGCGCTGACGAACCAGTATGGCGAGACGCGCACCGAAGCGGACCCGGATGGCAAGGCGCAGCTCTTGTTCTTTGGCTACGCCAATTGCCTCAACATCTGCTCGGCCGCCCTGCCGTTGATGGGGCAGGTGGTCGATGCCTTGGCCGAAAACGGCATGGAAGTGACCCCTGTGATGATCACCGTCGCTCCGGATCAGGATCAGGTGGAGACCATGGGCGCACCGCTTGCAGAGCATCATCCCGCTTTCATCGGGCTCACCGGGAGTGCGCGTGACCTTCAGACCGCCTATGACGCGTTCAAGGTCGAGGTCGAGCCGCTCTTCGAAGACCCTGAACACGGCTGGATCTACGCGCATGGCAGCTTTATCCATTTGCTTGATGGCGCAGGACAGTTGCTGGCACTGCTGCCACCCATTCTGGATGTGGATCAGGCCGTTGGCATTGCATCGGGATATCTCGACCCGTCGCACCAGGGTTAGGCGTGGAGGGGGCGCTGCCCCCGCCCTGCGGGCCCCCCGGAGTTTATCCGGCAAGATGAAGGCGGATCAGCGTTCGTTGTCTTTTGGGGTGAGATTGTAGGGCCTTGCGATTTTCCAGACGTGATCGGGGATCATGTTCTTCATCTTTGCCGGCATGGCGTGGCGCAGGTGCAGGATGGTTTCCGCGGCCTTCATCTCGACCCGGGCGCGGGCAAATTCGAGGCCGCGTGGGCCGGTACGCGGTTGCAGCCAACTGACAATCGGGCGAACCCAGTCGGGCATGCGTCTGAGTGGCAGACCGCCTGCGGCCCGTTCGGTGTTGGCGATGAACCCTTTGACGGCAGCGGTGCGTTTGCCTTTGGTGCCCATCGGGCGCAGTTCGATCCGGTCGCCGAGGCCGCCCAGCATTTCCGCGCCGCGCGCATTGCGCACAAGCAGCCACTGGTCGCCCTCCCCGCCCATGTAACCCACCGTGATGTCTGCGAGCACATTCGTGTAGTCCACGCATGTCCTGCAGGTCAGCGGGAAGAAATCCGGTGGCAGATCGGAGATCGGCAGGCTGAGAAACGGGATCAGCCGCTGACGGCCGTCCTCGTAGCGCAACTCGACCCGGTAGTCAGCGCGAAACTCGAGATAGGTGATGCTGTCAGGGTCCGCGTCCAGCAGGGACAGAAACCGGTGGAAGTTCTCGGTGGTCGTGTTGTCGGAACAGGGCGTGCCAATGACATAGAGCCGGTCAAGGCCCAGCGTCGCCTCGAGTTTGCGCAAGGCGTAAATCTGACAGGGGATCCCGATGACGGCGAGGCGCGCGAACCCGCGTGCTGACGCCTCTTCCAGCAGCGCGAGCAAGGGTGCGTAGCCCATGCGCATGCCCCGCGCACGCGCCATGTCGTCGGCTTCGGTGATCAGGGCAGGCTGCGGTTTCCAGCGATCTTGCGGATCGGGCACCATGGTCAGAACGGCGTCAATCTTGTCGCGCGCCAGCAGATCTGCGGCCAATGCGGTGGTGATCCCGGTCCATTGGGCCCCCTTGGCGGGTTGCTTCAGCCGGGCGCGGTGCATGGCTTCGACCGGTCCAAAAAAGGTCTCGTCCCCTGCCCCGCGCGCGCGGCCGTGCACCGCGGTTTCCATGCCCGGATAGTCGGGCTTGATGAACTGGCAGGCCGCGCCGCAGGCCGATGGATCGGCCATACGCGACACGCCGCAATCGGTGCACATCGTGCGCGGCACCGGGTCGCGCAGGGTCACGAGAACTGTTCCGAGATCAGCCGTTCCTCGAGCCCGTGGCCCGGATCAAAGAGGATGCGGTGCACCACCGACGGCTCCGACGCGATCTCGACCGCCGCCACTTCGCGAAACGACCGCGAATCCGCTTCGGCCATCACCGGGCGCTTGTCGACTTCAAGCACGTCAAAGCGCACGCGCGCCGTCTTTGGCAGGAGCGCGCCACGCCAGCGGCGCGGGCGAAAGGCCGCAACGGCGGTCAGCGCCAGCACATCCGAACCGATGGGCAGCACCGGGCCATGCGCGGAATAGTTGTAGGCCGTCGAACCCGCCGGCGTGGAAACGAGGGCGCCGTCGCAAACGAGTTCGTCCATGCGCAGCCGCTCGTCGACCGTGATCCGCAACTTGGCCGCTTGCGGGCCTGCGCGCAGCAGGGACACTTCGTTGATGGCAAGCGCCTCATGGCTGGCACCCTCGGCATCCCATGTGGTCATGCGCAGCGGATTGATCTCGGCCAGCTCTGCCGCTTCCAGCCGTTCTTCCAGATCGACCTCACCGTATTCGTTCATCAGAAAGCCGATGGTGCCGCGATTCATGCCATAGACGGCCGCATCCAGATGTTGCGTGCCGTGCAGGGTTTGCAGCATGAAACCGTCACCGCCCAGTGCCACAATGACGTCGGCAGCCTCCAGCGCGGCATCGCCATAGCGTGCAATCAGCGCGGTGCGCGCGGCCTGCGCCACATCCGCCCGACTGGCGGCAAAGGCGATCTTGAGCGGCATTTCGTTTCCTTTAGCGCGCGTTTGACGCCAAAAGAACCATATCTTTTCGCCCCTTACCAGCGCCGAGGGACGCTTTGTCGCTGGCGGCAGTCGATTGGTCGGGATACATCCTTTGCGAGACGGCAGCGTTTCCGATAGGAAACCGCCAAAATGACCCGACTCATCCCATGAGGAGACTGCCATGAACGCGCCGCACCGCACCGACGGATTTTTCACTCAATCCTTGGCCGACAGGGATCCGGAACTGTTCGGTTCCATCCGCAATGAGTTGGGGCGCCAGCGGGACGAAATTGAATTGATTGCCTCCGAAAACATCGTTTCGGCCGCGGTGCTCGAAGCGCAAGGGTCGGTAATGACCAACAAATACGCCGAGGGCTACCCGGGCCGCCGTTACTACGGCGGGTGCCAATATGTGGACGTCGCCGAAGAGTTGGCGATCGAGCGCGCAAAGCAGCTGTTTTCCTGCGGGTTTGCGAATGTGCAGCCCAACTCGGGTTCGCAGGCAAACCAGGGCGTGTTTCAGGCGCTGCTGCAACCGGGTGATACGATCCTTGGCATGAGCCTTGATGCGGGCGGGCACCTGACCCACGGCGCGCGCCCCAACCAGTCGGGCAAATGGTTCAACGCCGTTCAGTACGGCGTGAAGCGCGACACGCTGGACATCGACTATGACCAGATCGAGGCGCTGGCGCTGGAGCACAAGCCGCAGATGATCATTGCCGGTGGTTCGGCCATTCCGCGCATCATCGATTTCGCCCGCATCCGCGGGATTGCGGACAAGGTTGGCGCTTGGGTGCTGGCCGATGTGGCGCATTTCGCGGGCCTGATCGCGGCGGGTGTCTATCCCAACCCCTTCCCGCATGTGCACGTGGCGACCACGACCACACACAAGACCCTGCGCGGCCCACGGGGCGGCATGATCCTGACGGATGACGAAGCGCTGGCCAAGAAGTTCAACTCGGCCATTTTCCCCGGCATTCAGGGTGGCCCCCTGATGCACGTGATCGCGGCCAAGGCCGTCGCCTTTGGCGAGGCTCTGGACCCGTCCTTCAAGGTCTATCAGACCCAGGTCATCAAGAACGCGCAAGCGCTCGCCGACCAGTTGATGCAGGGCGGTCTGGGCACGGTCACGGGCGGCACGGACACCCACGTGATGCTTGTCGATCTGCGCCCCAAGGGCGTCAAAGGCAACGCTACCGAAAAGGCACTAGGCCGCGCGCACATCACCTGCAACAAGAACGGTGTGCCCTTCGACGATGAAAAACCGACCATCACATCCGGTATCCGCCTGGGCAGCCCGGCGGGCACCACACGCGGCTTTGGCGAGGCGGAGTTTCGGCAGATCGGCGACTGGATCATCGAAGTGGTCGACGGCCTTGCCGCCAATGGCGAGGACGGCAACGGCGCTGTCGAGGACAAGGTGAAGGCCGAAGTCGCCGAGCTTTGCGCGCGCTTCCCGCTCTACCCGAACCTGTAAGCCCGCTGGCTGCCCCTGCCCGGGGGCAGTCCGCCCGCATTCGAGGTCTTTCCCTGCGCACGTGGGCTGCTACGGTGTGTGACGTCGAAAGGGTTTCAATATGCAAGAATGGTGGCGCAGCGCCGTAATCTACCAGATCTATCCCCGCTCCTATCAGGATGATGACGGGGACGGCGTGGGCGATCTGGCCGGGATCACGCGGCGGCTTCCCCATGTGGCCGACCTTGGTGTCGACTGCATCTGGCTGTCGCCCATCTTTGCCTCGCCACAGGCTGACATGGGGTATGATGTGTCGGATTATCTGGCAATTGATCCGCTCTTTGGCGATCTCGAGGCATTTGAGCGGCTCATCGAGACGGCGCACGGCCTGGGCCTCAAGGTCATCGTCGATCAGGTGCTGTCGCACACCTCTGACCAACATGACTGGTTCAAGGCATCGCGTCAGAGCCGCGACAACGACAAGGCCGATTGGTATGTCTGGGCCAATCCGTTGCCCGATGGCTCGCCACCCACCAACTGGCACAGCCATTTCGGCGGGCCTGCATGGGAGTTTGATCCACAGCGTGGGCAGTATTACCTGCACAACTTTCTGGCCTCGCAGCCCGACCTGAACTTTCACAACCCGGACGTGGTCGATGCGATCCTGGAGACCTGCAAGTTCTGGCTGGACCGGGGCCTGGATGGCTTCCGCCTCGATACGGTGAATTACTACTTCCACGACCAGCAGCTGCGCTCGAACCCGCCGGCACAGACGCGGCCGCAAGTGATGGCGACCGATCTCTACGGGATGCAGGACAACATCTACAACAAGACGCGGCCCGAAAACCTTGGCTTTCTGGAGCGGCTGCGCGCGCTCACCGACCAGTACGATGACATCATGATGGTCGGCGAAGTGGGCGAGATGGGGCGCAAGTCGATCCAGATCATGGGCGACTACACGGCCGGTACGTCGCGCCTGCACATGGCCTACAGCTTTGCCATGCTGGGTCCCGACTTTACCGCCGAGCATTTCCAGACCTGTATCGAAGGGTTTCAGCGCGGCGCGCCGGATGGTCACCCCTATTGGTCGTTCAGCAACCACGACGTGCCCCGGCAAGTGAGCCGCTGGGCCGAGTATGCGGTATCCGAAGACGCCATGGCACGGCTGTCCTGCGCGATGCTTATGGCGTTCGAGGGCACCATCGGCATCTATCAGGGCGAGGAACTGGGCCAGACCGAAACGGAACTCGTGTTCGAAGAGTTGACCGACCCGCCCGCCATCCGCTTTTGGCCCGCGGTCAAGGGGCGCGACGGGTGCCGCACGCCAATGGTATGGGAAGCTGAAGCCGAGCATGCCGGATTCTCGACCGCGAAGCCGTGGTTGCCGGTCAAGCCCCCACAAGCCGCCCGCGCGGTAGACGCGCAAGGCCCGGATGGGATCATGGCGTTCTACAAGGACATGATCGCACGGCGCAAAGCGAGCGCTGCGCTCGCCCGTGGCAAGACGACGTTCTTGCCTTTGCCCGAGCCGATCCTTGCCTTTACCCGAACAGCGGACGAAGAGACGCTGACCTGCGTCTTCAATCTTTCGCCGGAGCGCCACATGCTGTCCGTCGCGGGCGACGCGGATATCAGCCTGAGCGGGAACGCGTCATTGGCAGATGGTACGCTGACGCTTGAGGGCAACGGGTTCGTCTACCTGGCGCATGATGCCGCACTGACCCTGTCCCCGATGTGACCGTCCACAAAGCCCGCGCACGTAAGCGCAGACGCTAAGAGGGACGCCCGTGAGTAGCACCAAGGGCTAACCGAGGCTTTGCGCACCCCAGATCGCGTCCATATAGCCCCGGATCGTCCGGTCGGAGGAAAAATACCCCGCTCCGGCGATGTTGCGCAACGCGAGCCGCGCCCATCTGTCCGCATCGGCAAAATCCTGATCCACGCGCGCCTGACAGGCCATGTAGCTGTCGAAATCCGATGCCACGAGGAACGGATCGTGGTGCCAGGTCGCATCCACCAATCCGTTGTAGCGGCCCACATCGTCGGGGCTGAACCGTCCCTCGACCAGCATTTGCAACACATCCTGCAAGGGCTGGCTGGCCTTGATCGCCTTGCGCGCGTGGCCCTCGACACGGTAGCGCGACTGGACCTCTTCCGCCGTCATGCCAAAGAGGTAGAAATTCTCAGCTCCCACATGTTCGCGGATCTCAACATTCGCACCATCCAGCGTGCCGATGGTCAGGGCACCGTTCATAGTGAACTTCATGTTGCCGGTGCCAGAGGCCTCCTTTCCGGCGGTCGAGATCTGTTCGGACAGGTCCGCTGCCGGGATCAGCCGCTCGGCCATGGAGACATTGTAATTGGCCGGATAGACGACCTTGAGAAGGTCTCCCGTTACCGGATCATCGTTGATCACCCGCGCCACATCGTTGATCAGCCGCACGATATCCTTGGCCATGTAATAGCCGGGAGCCGCCTTGCCGCCAAAGATCTTGACCCGCGGCGTCCAGCCCGCATCCGGGTTGGCGCGGATCGCATTCCAGCGGGCGATGGTCTCGAACACGTTGAGCAATTGCCGCTTGTATTCGTGCATCCGCTTGATCTGCACATCGAACATCGCGTCGGGATCAAGGCTCAGGCCCATATGGTCCGACACCCAATTCGACAGCGCGACCTTGTTGGCCCGTTTCACGTCCCGCAGCGCCGCACGCAGGCCCGCGTCGTCCTCGTGTTCGCGCAGTCCCGCGAGGCGGCTCAGGTCTCGTTCCCAGCCGGGTCCGATGGTGTCAGTCACCAATGACGCCAGCCCGGGGTTTGCCAGCCTGAGCCAGCGGCGCGGAGTGACGCCATTGGTCTGGTTGAGGATGCGCCCCGGATAAAGCCGGTTCAGCCCATCAAACACGGTCTCTTTCATCAGATCGGTGTGCAGCGCTGACACACCGTTCACGTGGCGCGCCATGACAAAGGCCAGCGTGCCCATATGCACCTGGTCGTGATGAACAATGGCGAGCGTCGCGTCGCACCCTGTTTCGGCCTGGTGTTCAGCGTCAATCCGCTCGATGATCTGCATATGCCGGGGCAACACGCGGCCCATCAGCCAGGTGGACCACGCCTCGAGCGCTTCGGGCAGGAGTGTGTGGTTGGTATAGTTCAGACAGCCCCGCGCAATCCGTTTTGCGTCGCCCCACGCAAGGCCGTGCACATCCGTGAGCAATCGCACCAGTTCGGGACCGGCAAGTGCAGGATGCGTGTCGTTCATCTGAATGGCGACCTTTTCCGGCAAAAGCGCCAAATCGTCATATTCGCTCAGGAACCGCCGCAGGATGTCCTGCAGCGCGGCAGAGGTTAGAAAGAACTCCTGTTTCAGCCGCAACTCCTTGCCGCTGTCCGTCGTGTCCTCGGGATAAAGCACCCGGGACAAAGTGCGGGCCAACGCCTCGGGCGCGGCGGCGGCGGTGTGGTCGCCGGAGTTGAACTGTTCGAGGTCGAAAAGCTCGGTCGGATGCGCGCCCCACAGGCGCAACGTATTGGCCCATTTGCCCTCCCATCCGACGACGGGCATGTCATAGGCGCGGGCGTAGACAGTCTCAGACGCATGCCATGTGTCGCCCTCCAAATGCCCCTTGAACGGAATGGTGTAGCGCGCCTCGGGGCGTTCAAATTCCCACGGGTGCGGCTGGTTCAACCAGTCTTCGGGGTGTTCGACCTGCCGACCGCCTTCGAATTTCTGGCGGAACAGCCCGTGTTCATAGCGTATGCCATAGCCATAGGCCGGGCACGCAAGCGTCGACATGCTTTCCAGAAAGCACGCAGCGAGACGTCCGAGCCCGCCATTGCCAAGCGCTGCATCCGGTTCGTCCGCGATGACGTCGGCCAGGGCGATGCCTTCGGCGTCCAATACGCCCTTCACCTTGTCCAACAGGCCAAGATTGACCATCGCGTCTTCGAGCACGCGGCCGATCAGGAACTCCATCGAAAGGTAGTAGACCCGCTTGCCCTGCGCCTCGTAGGTTTTGCGTGTGGCGGCGAACCACGGCTCGATCAGGATGTCGCGCACCGCATAGCTGACCGCCATGCGCCAATCGTAGAGGCTTGCATGCGGCTTGTCCTTGCCCAGCGTATAGGTCAGGTGCTGCGCAATCCGCTGGTGCAGCGCCTCTTGTGACAGGTCGGTCATAACGGTCATTCGGAACAGATCCCTTGTTACAGGTCGGCGCACGGATTGCGGCGGTTTGCCACAACCCGGCGTCTGACAAAAGGGGCTGTTTCAGGTGATGACGTCGGGGGCTTGCCGTCCCGTGATGGCCACGAGGTCCGACAGGGCGAGGGCAGCGTCCCGCACATCGGCCAGCGCATCCTCAGGCGACATGCCAAGCCGGTCGGGCGCGGTCTCCAGCTGTTCGAGGTAGATCCGGATCGTCGCCCCTTCGGTCCCGGTGCCGGACAGTCGAAATACCACGCGCGCGCCGTTGGTAAAGGCGATGCGCAGGCCCTGCCCGGTAGACCGCGACCCGTCCACGGGGTCGTCATAGGCAAATTCGTCTGCGGTTTCGACGTCGAGCGGGCCGCACGACGTCCCCGCGAGGTCGGGCAGGCGCGCCCGCAAGCCATCCATCATCATGTTGGCCTTGTCGCTTTCCACGTCTTCATAATCGTGCCGCGAGTAGTAGCACCGTCCATGCGCGGCCCAAAGGTCCGCCAGCAGATCCGCCACGGATTTCTGCGTCTCCGCCAGAATGTTGAGCCACAGGAGTACCGCCCACAGTCCGTCCTTTTCCCGCACATGGTCCGAACCTGTGCCCGCGCTTTCCTCACCGCACAGGGTCACCTTGCCCGCATCAAGCAGGTTGCCGAAGAACTTCCAGCCTGTCGGTGTCTCGTAGCATCCGATGCCCAGCGCTGTGGCCACACGGTCGACCGCGCGCGAGGTCGGCATGGAACGCGCCACGCCTGCGAGCCCATCGGCATAGGCAGGGGCCAGATGCGCCTTGGCCGTGAGCAGTGCAAGGCTGTCGGAGGGCGTCACGTAGCAGCCACGTCCGACGATCATGTTGCGGTCTCCGTCACCGTCTGACGCCGCCCCGAAGTCCGGTGCGCCGGGCCCATACATCGTGTCCATCAGGTCCTTGGCCCAGATCGGGTTCGGGTCCGGATGTCCTGCGCCAAAATCGGGGCTGGGCGTTCCGTTGACCACCGTGCCCGGGGCAGCGCCCAGAATGCCCTCGAGGATGGCATGGGCATATGGCCCGGTCACGGCATGCATGGCGTCAAAGCGCATGGTAAAGCCGCCGGCGAACAAGGCCCGGATCTTGTCAAAGTCGAACAGCGTCTGCATCAGCGCGGCGTAGTCCTCGACCGGATCGACAATCTCGACCCCCATGCCCTGATGCGACCGGGTTCCCGGCGTGTCGATATCAACGCCGCCAGAGGCGGTGATCCGGTACATGTCGATGGTTCTGGTGCGCTCGAAAATCCTGTCTGTGACAGCTTCCGTCGCAGGGCCACCATTGGGGCCATTGTATTTCAAGCCGAAATCCGCATCCGGTCCGCCCGGGTTGTGGCTGGCAGACAGGATCAGCCCTCCATCGGCCTTGCGCTTGCGAATGAGGTTGGACACGGCGGGCGTCGACAGGATACCGCCCTGCCCCACGATGCATTTGGCGGCCCCATTGGCCGCAGCCATCCGCAGGATGATCTGGATCGCCTCATCGTTGAAATAGCGCCCGTCGCCGCCCACAACGAGGGTCTTGCCCTGCACGCCGCCGATCCCGTCAAAGATCGCCTGCACGTAATTTTCGAGATAGCGCGGTCGCTTGAAAATGGCCGTCTTCTTGCGCAGCCCGCTGGTCCCCGGCTTTTGGCCGTCGATTGGTTCTGTGCGTACTGTCTGCATGGGCATGGCCCGTCCTCCCTTGGTCGTCCTGCGCTAGTTCGTCGTCTCGTGCGAAAACACCACAACGGCGTTGGCTGCGACCAGAGTCCCTTCGGTGACTTTGATCGCGTCGTCCTGACTGGTGTCGAAGCGACGCACCCACTTGCCCCCCTCAGGCAAGGCAGGTGGCGTGATTTCGATGGCATTGCCGCGGTTGAGCACCACCAGAAGCGCCCCTTCCCGCTGCACGTATTCGGGCGAGCCGGACGCCATGCGCATCTCGGCCACGAGGGTGTTCAGGCCCGGATTGTCCCAATCCGCCTGCTCCATCGGTTTGCCGTTGAAGCGGCGCCAGAACAGGTCCGGCTCTCCGTCCACGAGACGGGTGCGCGAATGCAGGAAGCGCCGCTGCCGCAGCAGCGGGTGCATGCGGCGAAAGGCAATGGCCTGCTGGCAAAAGGTGAAAAACGGGTCGTCCGCGTCTGGCCAGTTGACCCAGCCGATTTCATTGTCCTGGCAATAGGCGTTGTTGTTGCCTGATTGCGAATTGCTCAACTCGTCGCCCGCAAGGATCATCGGCGTGCCCTGGCTCAGCATCAGCGTTGCGATCATGTTGCGCTTGCGACGGGTGCGGGCGGCCGTGATGTCCGGATCATCCGTTGGGCCTTCGACACCCATGTTGTCGGAATGGTTGTTGGCGTGGCCGTCGCGATTGTCCTCGCCGTTGGCGAGGTTGTGCTTGGCGTTGTAGCTGACGGTATCGTGCAGAGTGAACCCGTCATGGGCCGTCAGAAAGTTGAGGGACGAGGTCGCGGCGCGGCCATCATGGTCAAAGAATTCTGCAGACCCGGACAGGCGTGCCGCGATTGGCGCGATCTTGCCCGCATCGCCACGCCAGAACTGCCGGGTGTCGTCGCGAAACTTGTCGTTCCATTCGGCAAAGGGGGCCGGATACGCCCCCAGTTGGTAGCCGCCGGGGCCGATATCCCAGGGTTCCGCAATCAGTTTGACCTGGCTTAGCACCGGGTCCTGCCCGACTGCGCGAAAGAACGGGCCGTCCCGTTCAAACCCGTGACGGGTCCGCCCCAGGGCCGAACAGAGGTCAAAGCGGAAGCCGTCCACGTGCATCACTTCGACCCAGTAGCGCAAACTGTCCATGACCAGCCGGATCACAAAGGGGTTCTCGAAATCCAGCGTGTTGCCGCAGCCCGCATCGTCGATATAGAACCGCTTGTCCTCGGCCAGCCGGTAGTAGCTGGCATTGTCGAGACCGCGAAACATGAGCGTCGGACCCAACTGGCTGCCTTCGGCGGTGTGGTTGTAGACCACGTCAAGGATCACCTCGATCCCGGCCTGATGAAACCGCTGCACCATCTGTTGAAATTCAGCGATATCGGCGCCTTGCATATAGCGCGGATCCGGGGCGAAAAACCCGTAGGTCATGTAGCCCCAGTAGTTCGTGAGGCCGCGGTCGGTCAGAAACTTGTCATTGAGGAACGCCTGAACCGGCAAAAGCTCGACCGCGGTGGCACCCAGCCGGTTGAGGTGTTCAAGGATCGGGTCGGACGCCATGGCCAGATAAGTGCCGGGGTGCGCAATGTCCTTGCGGGCGGCGGTCAGCCCTTTGACATGCGCCTCGTAAATCACCGAATTTTCAAGGCTGTGATGTGGCCGCCCCGCGTCCTGCCAGTCAAACCGCGTATCGGTCACCACACAGCGCGGCATAAAGGGCGCGCTGTCGGTCTTGTCAAAGCTCAGGTCCTTGTCCTTGTGACCCGCCTTGTACCCAAACAGCGCGGTGTTCCACTTCGGGTGTCCGGTCAGACGCTTTGCATAGGGGTCAACAAGCAGCTTGTAGACGTTGAACCTGTGCCCCTCGCGCGGTTTGTAGGGGCCATCCATGCGGTAGCCATATTGCTGCCCCGCGGCGAGACCGGGGATATAGCCATGCCAGACATGGCCTTCGCGTTCGGGCAGCGGAATGACTTCGGTCTCTTGCCCCGCTTCATCGAACAGGCACAGCAGCACGCGTGTGGCGTGGCGCGAAAAGACGGCGAAGTTGACGCCACCGTCGTCGAGGGTCGCGCCCAGCGGTGACGGGCGGCCAGCCTGAATGGACGCCTTGGCCGAGATCATGATGTCCGGGCCGCAAGCTCAGCGTAGATGGCTGCGTATTGCGCCGCAGATGCGTCCCATCCCACCGGCTGTTTCATCGCGTTGCGCTGGAGTTTCTTCCAGATATCCGGATGGGCATAGAGGTCGCACAGCCGGGTGAACGCGTGCCCCAGCGCCCCGGCGGTCGTCGGATAAAACTGCAGCCCTGTTGCCACGCCACTGGAAAGTGCTGCAGGCGACGCATTGATCACCGTGTCCGCCAGGCCGCCAGTCAGGGACACAAGCGGCAGCGTGCCGTAGCGCAGGCCATAAAGCTGCGTCAGCCCGCAGGGTTCAAACCGCGACGGCACCAGAATCGCGTCGCCGCCCGCCATCATCTGATGCGAAAGCGCCTCGTCATACCCGATCCGAACGGCGACATTCGGGTGATTTGCCGCCGCCTCCAGCAGCGCCACCTCCAGTTCGGGCGCACCGGACCCCAGCAATGCAAGCTGCCCGCCCCCGGCCAACAGGTCCGGCAACGCCGCAAGCAACAGATCGATCCCCTTTTGCTCGGTCAGGCGCGAGACGAGCACGCAGAGCGGGCCATCCGCTGGCCCGAAGCCAAAGGTCTTTTGCAGCGCCTTCTTGTTTGCCGCCTTGCCCGCAGCGGACTTGTAGGGCCGGATGTTCGGGTCCGTGGCCGGGTTCCAGACATCCTCGTCAATCCCGTTCACGATGCCGATCAGGTCTGCCCGGCGCGCGCGCAGGATACCGTCCATCCCGATCCCGAATTCCGGCGTCAGCAGTTCCTGCGCATAGGTCTGTGACACCGTCGTGATCCGGTGTGCGCTGGCCAGCGCGGCCTTCAGCGCCGAAATCTGGCCCCAGAATTCGAAGTGGTCTGCGTTGAAACGGTCAGGGGCAAGGCGCAAGGCGCGCAACCGGTCTGCGCCGGTATTGCCGTGAAAGGCAATGTTGTGCACCGTGAAGACAAAGGGGACATCCGACCCGAGCGCGTGCATGTATTCCGGCGTCAGTCCGGCCTGCCAATCGTGCCCGTGCACGATATCCGGCGTCCATTTCCCTACGCCGCGCGTCGCGATCTGTGCAGCCACAAAGGACAGAGCCGCAAACCGTTCCGGGTTGTCGGGCCAATCGTCCCCGGCGGCATCGACATAGATGCCGCCATCCCGGTCAAACAGGTGCGGGGCATCCACAATCAATAGGTCCAGCCCCTTGGCGTTGCTGGCCAGCAACCTGGCCGGACCACCAAACAGATCGTCATAGGTCGCGACAGTCTTTGCCCTTCCAAACTGCCCCATGATCGCGCGGTAGCCCGGCAGCAGGACACGCACAGCGCATCCATGCGGCGCAAGTGCGGCGGGCAAGGCCCCCGCCACGTCCGCCAACCCGCCCGTTTTGATCAGGGGCGCGCATTCCGAGACAACAAAGAGGACATTGGTCATAAACTGGCGGCTCGCTTGTCCAGCATGGCTTGGGTGATCAGCGTGGTGCCGCGATCCGTCACGCGGAAGAATTTCGCGTCGTCATTGGGATCTTCACCAACGACCAGCCCCTCGGGAATGACCACCCCCTTGTCGACAACAACCTGCCGCAACCGGGCCGAGCGATGCACGACCACATGCGGCAACAGAACCGCGTGATCGAGGACCGCATAGGAGTTTGTATGCACATTGGTGAACAGCACCGAATTGCGGACCTCGGTGCCCGAAATGATGCATCCCCCGGACACCATTGAGGAAATCGCCATCCCGCGCCTGTCCCGCTCGTCGTGGATGAATTTGGCGGGTGGTGTGGCCTCGTTATAGGTCCAGACCGGCCAGTTGCGATCCCAGAGGTCCAGTTCGGGCGTGAAGTTTGTCAGGTCGATATGCGCTTGCCAGAAAGCATCGACCGTACCCACGTCCTTCCAATAGGCCGGAGCGCCTTCCTCTCGGACGCAACTGTCGTCAAAGCGGTGCGCGATGGCCTTGCCGGATTTCACGATCTCGGGGATCAAGTCGTTGCCGAAGTCATTGCTCGAGTCCGAATTCTCGGCATCCCTGAGCAACAGATCGCGCAAAAACTTCCAGTCAAAGACGTAGATGCCCATGGAGGCCAGCGCCTTGTCCGAGTCTTCCGGCGTACCAGGCGGGTCGGCGGGTTTTTCGAGAAAGCTGGTGATATTGCCAGCCGCGTCCGTTGCCATGACACCGAAGGCGGTCGCTTCCTCGCGCGGGACAGTCAGGCACCCCACGGTCACGTCGGCCTGCGCCTCAACATGCTGGCGTAACATGATTTCGTAGTCCATCTTGTAGATGTGGTCGCCCGCCAGAATGATCACGTAATCCACATCATAGCTGTCCACGATGTCGATGTTTTGCGTGACCGCGTCGGCCGTGCCCTTGTACCAGCTTTCGTTATTGCTCCGTTGCGAGGCGGGAAGAACGTCGAGAAATTCGTTGCGTTCGGCCCCGAAAAAGCCCCAGCCCCGCTGGATGTGCCGGATCAGGCTGTGGGCCTTGTACTGCGTGGCAATCGCCATCTTGCGGATGCCCGAGTTCAGGGCGTTGGACAGCGCAAAGTCGATGATCCGGGCCTTGCCGCCAAAGGGGACGGCCGGTTTCACGCGGCGGTCCGTCAACTCCTTGAGGCGACTGCCACGCCCCCCGGCCAGCACGAAAACCATGGTTCGTTGGGTCAGGCGTTTTGTTGGCATGTCAGGTCCTCCATCCTGTTCGTGTTACGTGCTGTCCCGGTGGCGCAGGACGACAACCGAAAGCGGCGGCAGTGTCAGCGTCACCGACGCATCAAAGCCGTCGCACGGCGCATCGGACGACGCGCAGCCGCCCAGATTGCCCCGATTGCCGCCCCCGTAGATCTCCGCATCCGTGTTCAGCACTTCTTCCCAGAAGCCGTGGGCGGGCACCCCGACCCGGAAACCATTGCGCTCAACGGGCGTGAAGTTGCAGACGACAACCACGGGCGCAGCGCCCGCATCGCCGTATCGTGCATATCCCATGGTGGATTGTGATGGATCGTTGCAGATCCACGCAAATCCACCTGACACACAGTCCTTTGCATGCAGCGCAGGTGTTTCGCGATATAACGCGTTCAGGTCGCGGATCAATTTCTGCACGCCCTTGCGCGCAGGCTCTTCGGCGGCACCCCAGTTCAGTTCGGCGTTGTGGTTCCATTCTTCGGGCTGGGCAAATTCACAGCCCATGAACAGCAATTTCTTGCCCGGTTGGGTCCACATGAAGCCGTAATAAGCCCGCAGGTTGGCAAATTTTTCCCAGTCGTTGCCGGGCATCTTGGCAATCATTGAGCCCTTGCCGTGCACGACCTCGTCATGGCTTATCGGCAGGATGAAATTCTCGGTAAAGGCCCAGTCGATCGGGAAGGTCATGAGGTGATGATCGTGCTGGCGATAGATCGGATCCTTTTCCATGTATCGCAGCGTGTCGTTCATCCAGCCCATATTCCATTTGTAGCCAAAGCCAAGCCCGCCATGGTGCACGGGCTGTGACACACCCGGGAAGGACGTGCTTTCCTCTGCCACGGTGATCACGCTGTCATCGGCCCCGTACACGGCCACGTTCATCTCCTGAAGAAAGCTGATCGCCTCGTAGTTTTCGCGCCCGCCATCCTTGTTCGGCACCCATTCGCCTTCGTTCCGCGAGTAGTCGCGATAAAGCATCGAGGCCACGGCATCCACGCGCAGACCATCCAGATGATACTCCTCCATCCAGTAGAGCGCGTTGGACACGAGGTAATTCTTCACCTCGCGCCGACCGTAATTGTAGATCAGCGTGTTCCAGTCCTGATGGAACCCTTCGCGCGGGTCCGCATGTTCATAAAGCGCCGTACCGTCGAATTTGGCCAGCCCATGCGCGTCCGTCGGAAAGTGCCCCGGCACCCAGTCCAGCAAGACGCCGATATCGGCCTTGTGGGCGGCTTCGACCAGATCGCGGAATTCATGCGGCGGACCGAAACGGATTGTCGGCGCATAGAGGCCCACCGGCTGATACCCCCAGGATCCGTCAAAGGGAAACTCGGACACGGGCAAAAGCTCGATATGCGTGAAGCCCATGTATTTGACGTAGTTCACCAGGTCGCGCGCCAGTTCCTTGTAGCTGAGCGGCCGCCCCCCGTCATCGTAGCGCCGCCGCCACGAGCCCAGATGCACCTCATAGATCGACATGGGCTGGCTACGATCGGCACGGGCGGCCCGGGTTTCCATCCACGCTGCGTCCTTCCAGCCGTAACCGGACAGATCGCGCACCACTGACGCTTGCTCGGGCGGGTGCTGCGCCCCGAAACCGACCGGGTCCGCCTTGGGCGTCACCGCACCGTCGGCCCCGGTCACCTCGTACTTGTAAAGCGCACCCTCGGCGATACCGGGCAGGAAGACTTCCCACACGCCGGTCTCTCCGGCTGGTCGCATCGGGTTTCTGCGCCCGTCCCAGCGGTTGAAGTCGCCAACGACGCTGACCCGTTTTGCGTTCGGGGCCCAGACGGCAAAGTGCACGCCATTTGTGCCCTGATGCCGGGTGACATGCGCGCCAAGGGCGCGCCACAGTTCCTTGTGGGTGCCTTCACCCAGCAGGTACTTGTCGAAATCCGTCAGGACCGGCGCAAAGGAAAACGGATCGCGGGTTGTGTGTTCGGCGCCATCGGCATAGCGCATCGTTAACGTGTACGTGCGTCCGGGCACGGGGGCTGCAAACACGTCCCCCTCAATGCGCGACAATGCAGTCGCCTTGCCCGCCACCGTCGCAGTGACGGCCACGGCATCAGGCTGAAAGGTGACAATCCACCGCCGGTTGCGGCTCTTGTGCGGACCAAGGACATCAAAGGGCGCGCCGTGTTTGCCCGCATTCAGCGCAGCGATATCGTCCGGGGTTATGAAGGTCGGCAAGTCCAGGGCGGGCACATCCTCGGCGGTATTCCAGGCCATCTGCGGGTCAAATCCGCAGGGCCTCAGGGAAACATGCCACTCGCCAAAGGTCAAACATTCGTGACCGTTTGCGCGGTCAGATCGCTTCGACCCACCACATCCAGACGATGAACGCGGTGACCACAATCAGCATGTTGAAAACCACGATACCGGCCAGCGACAGCAACCGTCCCTTGCGGCGATCCGCCCGATCAATCGAGTTCAGGTAGTCCAGTACACGCGCCTCTGCATGATCCAGTGCCGCGACATCGACCTGCCGCATCAGCCTGGGGTGACCGCCATAGCCTTGGGCATCCACAATGCGCGCGGCCTCGGCACGCAACCGGCGCGGCAGGCGACGGCCCGTCCGTTTGAGGGCCTTGTCCAGCGTTTTGGCGCGCACGCCAAAGGCGCGTTCCAGACCCTGTTGCATGCGTGTTGCGCGGGCAGCGATGGTTTCGGCACTTTCCATGATGCGCACCGTATCTTGATGCTCGGGGACTGGAAAGAGGGGCACGTGCGCGCTAAGCCTCCGGCATGTTGGCTTATCAGACCTTTGGAGATGCAGGCTCGCCCGCCGTCCTGATCGCACATGGCCTCTACGGCTCCGGGCGCAACTGGGGAGTGATCGCCAAACGCCTGAGCGATGCAAGGCACGTGATCACCGTGGACATGCGCAACCACGGCAGCAGCTTTCATGATCCCGCAAACGGCTATGAGGATCTGGCCGACGACCTGGCGGAAGTGATCAGCGCAATCGGCGAACCGATGGATGTCGTCGGTCACTCCATGGGTGGCAAGGCGGCAATGATGCTGGCCCTGCGCGCGCCGCAGCTTGTCCGGCGCCTTGTTGTCGGCGACATTGCGCCGGTTGCCTACACGCACAGCCAACTGCCGATGATCGACGCCATGCGGGCGGTGGATCTTGGCCGCGTATCGCGCCGATCCGAAGCCACCGCGCAACTCGCGGCGCAGGATGTGGCACCGGAGGTGAGCGCATTCCTGACCCAATCGCTGGATGTCGCGGGGCGAAAATGGCTGCTGAACCTCGACGCACTCGAGGCGGAAATGCCCAAGATCATGAGCTTTCCCACCGTTGAGGCCCGATTCGACGGGCCGACCCTGTTCCTGTCGGGAGGCCGTTCCGATTACGTCCTGCCGGAACATCGCGATACGATCCGACGGCTCTTCCCCACGGCCCGTTTTGCGAAACTGCCCAAGGCGGGCCATTGGCTGCACGCGGACGACCCACGGGGATTTGAAGGGACCGTGCGCGCGTTTTTGGACGCATAGAGGCCCAAAGGCTTGACCTAACACGCTCTGATGTCACACATTTATGCCCACCGATCGCATTGTTGGAGGGTGAGCAATGTGGGTACATCTTCTGGATCAGTTTCTGTCGCGCATGATGGTCGCGGACCGGGTCAGCGTGACCTATCCCGATGGCACCACAAGGGATTACGGGCCTGATACGGGCGCACAAGCCCATGTCGCCCTGAGCGGCGCTGACACGGTGCGCGCGCTGGTGACAAACCCGGATCTGGGCTTTGGCGAGGCGTTCATGGACGAACGCCTGCGCACGCGGAACTGCACGCTCGACGAGGTGCTCGAAATCCTGATCCGCAATCGGCAAATGGGCGATATACCCGGTTGGATGAAGACGCTGAACCGGGCCCGATTTCACGCCCGCGCCTTCGTCCAGCGCAATGCACCCCGCGCATCGCGGCGCAATGTGGCGCATCACTACGACATATCCGACGACCTCTACCGTCTCTTCCTTGACGAGGACATGCAGTATTCCTGCGCTTATTTCCGCACCCCGGACATGACGCTCGAGGACGCGCAGATTGCCAAAAAGGCGCATATCGCGGCCAAGTTGAGGTTGCAGCCCGGCATGCGCGTTCTGGATATCGGTTGCGGGTGGGGCGGCATGGCGATGACGCTCGCCCGGGATCATGGCTGCGACGTGTTGGGCATTACGCTGAGCGAAAACCAGTTGGCCACGGCAGAGGCGCGCGTCGAGGCCGCTGGCCTGTCGGACAGGGTCCGGTTTGATCTGCGCGACTATCGCCACGTCAAGGGGACGTTCGACCGGATTGTGTCCGTGGGCATGCTGGAACATGTGGGCGTGCCGAACTACGGCACATATTTCGGCAAGGTTGCGGAATTGCTGGATCCCGACGGCATCGCCCTGATCCATACGATCGGGCGGTCCGCGCCACCCATGGCGCATTCCTCGTGGATCAACAAATACATCTTTCCGGGCGGTTATGTCCCGTCGCTCTCCGAACTCGCGCCGGCCCTCGAAGACTCGGGCCTGTGGCAGTCGGACATCGAGATCTGGCGCCTGCACTACGCCATGACGATCCGCCACTGGCGCGAGCGCTTCAATGCGCATCTCGACGAGATACGCGCGCGGTATGACGAGCGATTCGTGCGCATGTTCCAGTATTACCTGACGGTCTGCATCCTCGCCTTCGAACATCAAATGCAGGCGGTTTACCATTTCCAGTTGGCACACCGCCGGGATGCCGTTCCGCTCACACGAGACTACCTGCACCCTGCCCCTGAGGCCGCCAAGCCAGCGCCAAAGCGCCAAACAATGCCAGCCGCGTGAAATCGGCACGGTTTCGCCGCGCCGCATCCATGAAATTGCCGCAATTTCAGGGCACCGTCACTGTGTGAGATGGTTAAGGCTGTCTTAATTTTTACGGATGACGAGTTAGGCCTACAGGAGGCGACATGGAATACGCAAAACGCGAACCGATCAAGGGCGCTTCAGGCCGCGAGCCGACCGCGTTCACGATGAAAACCATCAAGGAACTGCTTGCCGAAGACGAATCCGGCTCGGGCGACGCGGAAACCATGCGCACGCCGTTGCCAAAGTCGCAGGTGCAGCAACCGCCGCATATGCGCGGCCCCGTGCCTGTCGTTGCCAAACCCGCAAACAGCAAGCCCGCCCTCAAGGCGAGCGCTGCCCCCAAGATCGACGCGGACATCACCGCGCCGCCGCAGGCATTGCCCAAGATGGTGGCGACACCTGCCCCGGCCGCTGAGCCCGTGCTGGCAACCGAGCCCAAGAAACGATCGTTGTTCGGACGTCTGATCGGCGGCTGACGCCTGTGCCATTGATCCCGCAAAGGCGGGGTTTCCCCCTGAGAATTCCATATGCCCGGCAGCGGATGGTGCCGGGCATATTCATGTGCTTTTGGCGCATCGACGGCGCTCGGTGGTGAGACGCGCCATTTTTGCGCACCGAACCACGTTGCCCCACTTGCGCCCGCCGTCGCCATGCCTATAACCCACGACAATTTGCTCGCACCCGCCTTTTAGGCGTGCAACTCATACCGGGGGGCCCTGATGCCGAAACGTACCGACATCCAGTCGATCATGATCATTGGTGCGGGCCCTATTGTCATCGGGCAAGCCTGCGAGTTCGACTACTCGGGCGCACAGGCCTGCAAAGCCCTGCGCGAAGAAGGCTACAGGGTCGTTCTGGTGAACTCGAACCCGGCCACCATCATGACCGACCCCGGTCTGGCCGATGCGACCTATATCGAACCGATCACTCCGGACGTCGTGGCCAAGATCATCGAAAAGGAACGCCCGGATGCGCTGTTGCCCACCATGGGCGGGCAGACCGGTCTGAATACCTCGCTCGCGCTGGAAGAGATGGGGGTGCTCGAAAAGTTTGGCGTCGAGATGATCGGCGCCAAACGCGAGGCCATCGAAATGGCCGAAGACCGCAAGCTGTTCCGCGAGGCGATGGACCGTCTGGGCATTGAAAACCCCAAGGCCGAGATTGTGACGGCCCCCAAGACGGCCGATGGCCACAAGGACCTGGAGGCCGGCATCGCACTGGCGCTGGAGACGCTGGAACAGGTCGGCCTGCCGGCGATCATCCGACCTGCCTTTACCCTCGGCGGCACAGGCGGCGGCGTGGCCTACAATCGTGACGATTATGTCGCCATCTGCCGGTCGGGGATGGACGCCTCACCGGTGGGTCAGATCCTCGTCGACGAAAGCCTGCTCGGCTGGAAGGAGTACGAGATGGAGGTGGTGCGCGACACGGCCGACAACGCCATCATCGTCTGTTCCATCGAAAACGTGGACCCGATGGGCGTGCATACGGGCGACAGCATCACGGTTGCGCCTGCCCTGACCCTGACGGACAAGGAATACCAGATCATGCGCAACCACAGCATCGCTGTGCTGCGCGAGATCGGTGTGGAGACGGGTGGCTCCAACGTGCAGTGGGCCATCAACCCTGATGATGGCCGCATGGTGGTGATCGAGATGAACCCGCGCGTGTCGCGCTCCTCCGCGCTGGCATCGAAGGCAACGGGTTTTCCCATCGCGAAAATCGCGGCGAAACTGGCCGTGGGCTACACGCTCGACGAGCTCGACAACGACATCACCAAGGTCACACCCGCATCGTTCGAGCCGACCATCGACTATGTCGTCACCAAGATCCCGAAATTCGCCTTCGAGAAATTCCCCGGCTCCGAACCACACCTGACAACGGCGATGAAGTCGGTGGGCGAGGCGATGGCCATTGGCCGCACCTTCCACGAGTCGGTGCAAAAGGCGCTGGCGTCGATGGAATCCGGTCTGACCGGCTTTGACGAGATCGACATTCCGGGCGCGGATGATCCGGCCGCAGGCCACGCAGCGATCACCCGCGCGCTGGCCCAGCAAACGCCGGACCGGCTGCGCGTGATCGCGCAGGCCATGCGCGAAGGGCTCGGCGACGACGACATCTTTGGCATCACCAAGTTCGACCCGTGGTTCCTTGCCCGTATCCGCGAAATCATCGAAGTCGAGCAAGAGGTTGAAGCCACCGGGCTGCCCACGGAGGCGGACGGCCTGCGTATGCTCAAGATGATGGGCTTTACCGATGCGCGACTCGCCACGCTCACCGGCAAGACCGAAGCCGACGTGCGCCGCGCCAGGCATGACGCGGGTGTGACGGCGGTATTCAAGCGGATCGACACCTGCGCCGCAGAATTCGAAGCGCAGACACCCTACATGTATTCCACCTACGAAACGCCCGTCTTTGGCGAAGTGGAGTGCGAGGCGCGCCCCTCGGACCGCAAAAAGGTGGTAATCCTCGGCGGCGGCCCGAACCGGATCGGCCAGGGGATCGAGTTCGACTATTGCTGCTGTCACGCCTGTTTTGCCCTGACCGATGCGGGCTACGAGACGATCATGGTCAATTGCAACCCCGAGACGGTCAGCACTGACTATGACACGTCCGACCGCCTTTATTTTGAACCGCTGACCTTTGAGCATGTGATGGAAATCCTGCGGGTCGAGCAGGAGAATGGCACGCTGCATGGTGTGATCGTTCAATTTGGCGGTCAGACGCCGCTCAAGCTGGCCAACGCGCTGGAAGAGGCTGGCATTCCGATCCTCGGCACCACGCCCGACGCCATCGACCTCGCGGAAGACCGTGAGCGTTTCCAGGCGCTGGTCAACGACCTCGGGCTCAAGCAACCGCGCAACGGCATCGCCTCAACGGATGCACAGGCGCTGGAGATTGCAGCCGATATTGGCTTCCCACTGGTCATTCGCCCATCCTACGTTCTGGGCGGTCGCGCCATGGAGATCGTGCGCGATCAAGGCAGCCTCGAACGCTACATTTCCGAGGCGGTGGTTGTGTCCGGTGACAGCCCCGTGTTGCTGGACAGCTACCTGTCCGGCGCGGTCGAGCTGGACGTGGACGCGCTTTGCGACGGCGAGGCTGTGCATGTGGCAGGCATCATGCAGCACATCGAGGAAGCGGGCGTGCATTCGGGCGACAGCGCCTGTTCATTGCCCCCCTATTCGCTGCCCGCCGACATCATCACCGAAGTGGAGCGGCAAACGCACGCGCTGGCCAAGGCACTGAACGTCGTCGGGCTGATGAATGTGCAATTCGCGGTCAAGGACGGTGAGGTCTACCTGATCGAAGTGAACCCGCGCGCCTCCCGTACGGTGCCGTTTGTAGCAAAATCGACCGACAGCGCGATTGCCTCCATCGCGGCGCGGATCATGGCGGGCGAAAAACTGTCCGCCTTCCCGATGCGGCCCGCCTATGACGCCGATGCAGGCTACGACAATGTGCTGCCGCTCGCTGATCCCATGACGCTGGCCGATCCCAACATGCCGTGGTTCAGCGTGAAAGAGGCCGTGCTGCCCTTTGCCCGATTCCCCGGGGTCGACACCATTCTGGGCCCGGAAATGCGCTCGACCGGCGAGGTCATGGGCTGGGACCGTACCTTTGCCCGCGCCTTCCTCAAGGCGCAGATGGGCGCAGGCATGGTCCTGCCGGATGCAGGCTGCGCGTTCGTGTCGATCAAGGACATGGACAAGACGCCCGCAATGCTTGACGCCGCCAAAACGCTCACAGGTCTCGGGTTTACTTTCGTGGCGACACGCGGCACCGCCGCATGGCTCGAAACCCACGGCGTCACCTGCGGCGTGGTCAACAAGGTCTACGAGGGCCGCCCGGATGTCACCGACATGATGAAGGACAACGGCATTCAACTGGTGTTCAACACAACCGAAGGCGCCCAAGCCGTTGAGGACAGCAAGTCGATCCGTTCCATCGCACTTTATGACAAGATCCCTTATTTCACGACCGCTGCCGGCGCACAGGCCGCCGCGATGGCCATTGCGGAACAGGCGGCGGGCGATGTGGGTGTAAAAGCCCTGCAGGGTTAGGCACAGCTTGTCAGCGGGGTCGGTCTGAGGTCTGATTGATCCCGCAAGATGGAGCGCCCAAGAATGACAGACCGCCCCAACGTGCTGTGGATCATGGCGGACCAGCTGCGGTTCGATTACCTCAGCTGTTACGGACACCCGCACCTGCACACACCGCATATCGATGCGCTCGCCGCGCGCGGCGTGCGGTTTAACAATGCATATGTCCAGTCGCCGGTTTGCGGCCCGTCCCGCATGTCGGCCTATACGGGTCGGTATGTGCGCAGCCACGGCTCCACCTGGAACGGGATGCCCTTGCGCGTTGGCGAGCCGACGCTGGGTGATCATCTGCGCGATGCAGGCGCACGCGCTGTATTGGTCGGCAAGACGCATATGGTTGCAGATGCAGAAGGCATGGCGTGGCTGGGCATCGATCCCCAAAGCGAGATCGGCGTTCGGCGCTCAGAATGCGGGTTCGAGCCCTTTGAACGGGACGATGGGTTGCATCCGGACAGCGTGCGCCAGCGGTGGTCGGCCTACGACGACTATCTGGTCGAACAAGGCTATGTGTCCGACAACCCGTGGGAAGACTTTGCCAATTCCGGCCGCGACGTGGACGGCGAATTGCTGTCCGCGTGGTTGCTGAAGAATTCGAGACTGGCCGCGAACATACCCGAAGAACACTCGGAAACGGCTTACATGACCAACCGGGCCATGGCCTTCATGGAAGAGGCGCAGGCCGATGGCCGCCCGTGGCTGTGCCATCTGAGCTACATCAAACCGCATTGGCCCTACATCGTACCGGCGCCGTATCACGACATGTACGATGATCGTCACATCGTCGACCCGGTTCGGTCAGAGGCGGAGCAGCAGACCGACCACCCGCTGATGCGCGCCTATCTGGACGCGCGGGTGTGCCGGTGTTTTGCCCGTGACCATGTGCGTGAACATGTCATCCCCGCCTATATGGGCCTGATCAAACAGCTGGATGACAATCTGGGTCGGCTTTTTGCCTGGATGGACGCGAATGGCCTGAGCGAGAACACGATCGTCGCCTTCACGTCGGACCATGGCGACTACATGGGCGACCACTGGATGGGCGACAAGGATTTCTATCATGAAATGGCGGTGAAGGTCCCGATGATCATTGCCGATCCGCGGACAGCGGCGGATACGACACGGGGCACCGTATCGGATGCCCTGGTCGAGATGATTGATCTGGCGCCCACATTCATGAATGCGCTCGGCGCACCTGCCAAACCCCATATTGTCGAGGGGCGCGATCTGACGCCATTGCTGCATGGAACAGACGGGTTTTCCCGAAGCTATGTGATCAGCGAGCATGATTACCATTGGTCCGAAATGGCGCGCGCACTGGATGTTCCGCAGGAGGACGCGCGGACAATCATGATCTTCGACGGGCGCTGGAAATACATCCGATGCGAGGGCTTTCGCCCCGTCCTGTTCGATCTGGAAACCGATCCGCAAGAGGTGACAGACCTTGGCAATTCGGCCGCGCATGAGGGCGTACGAACACGTATGGAAGCAGCGCTACTCCGCTGGGCCACGCGGCACCACACACGCATCACGGCGACGCCGCAGGTGCTTGCCGGTCAGAAAGTTGCCGCGAAAACCGGCATTCTCATCGGCTTCTGGGACGAGGCTGAATTCGAGGACGAAACCGGCTTTCCCTTTGCGGACCTTCAGCCGGTTGGACGGCCCTAGCCGCGTTTCGCAGGTGCCGCAGGTACGGCCATTGCGACCATCTTTTGCGCCAGTGCAATGCAGCCCTGCGCCTGATGTGCCGCAAGGGCCCGCCCTTTCTCCGCAGTGGCCAGATGCGCCTCGCCCACAACCCCGCTGTCAGACAGGTCGGAGGCGATCCAACCATAGGAGATCGGCCCAACGGGTGAGATGTTGGACGTCTCCGCGCTAGACCGGAAATCCCATGCGACGCTCATGTCAACGGTTTCCGGGCGAAAGGCGAGCATCAGGGACGTTTCACTGTCGCCGCCATGGATGCCGTAGGTGTTTTCCTGATCACCGAAGAGACCGTCCGGCGCGCCAAACGATCCCCACTGCGTCTTGACCGCGAGCATCCCCGCCTCGACGCGCAACTCGCGGCTCAGGATCGAGATCAGGTCGAGGTTGCCGCCATGCGAATTCACGATCATCAGCTTTTTGAGACCCGCGCGCGCAACAGAGAGGCCAATTTCGGTCCACGCGCGCAAAGCCGTTTCCGCCGTGAGCGTACATGTCCCTGCAGCCCAGAGATGTTCGTTCGACTTGCCGATGGCCTGAACCGGCAGGATCAGCAGATCAAGGTCCGGCGGGCAAGCCGACCGCACCGCCTCAAGCATGCCTTCAGCAATCAGCGTGTCCGTGCCCACGGGCAGATGCGGGCCATGCTGCTCGATGGCCGCGGTTGGGAGAATGGCGATCGTGCGCTCCGGGTCGAGCGCGTCGAATTCCGGCATGCGCAGATCGGCCCAGTCACGTGCGGTCATGTCTCGTCCTTTGGAGCGTAGGTCGCTTCGAGCCGCGAGGCCAAATAATCCGCCGCGCGGATCGCAGGATACTTTGGTGCACCGGTGCCGGGCAAGGCTTTGACCAGCGCGTCCGGGTTCGCCTCGCAGAAAAAGGCGACCGACCGGCGCTGGCGCTTGGGCGGCAGGACCCGGTGCGGGGTGGAGACGTAGATGTCATTCGTCCAGCGCATCAGGCAATCCCCGATATTGACCACATAGGCGCCCGGCACATGCGGGACATCCATCCAGTCACCGCCCCGTGGACGCACCTGCAAACCGGGCTCGCCATCCGTCATCAAAAGCGTGATCGCACCATAATCTGTGTGCGCCCCCGCGCCGATTTCATTCGCCGCACCCGTTGCGGGCGGATAGTGCAACAGCCGCATGGCCGACAAGGGCTCGGTGAACAGTGCTGCGAAATGATCCGCCGGCAGGCCCAGATCCTCTGCCATGACACTCAGCAAAGCGGACGCTTGCGCCTGACAGGCATCGTAATAGGCCAGCATCGTCTCGCCAAAGTCCGGGATATCCGGCCAGCGGTTCACCCCGCGAAAAGGTTCGTTCGCCACCACGCGCGGGTCATCGGGCGCCAGATCATAGCCGATGTTGAATGTTTCCTTGGTGTCCACTTCGGGCCGCGTTTCGTCCAGCGACTCGTCGCCGGGCTTGGCCCAACCGCGAAAATGCGGCGTGTCGAGAATGGACAGCTTCTGTTTCTCGATGCGCGGCTGGCTGAAAAACACATCCGACAACCGCAGCACCTCGGCCCGCAGGTCGTCTGGCACCTGCGCATTGGTCAACAGGAAAAACCCGGTTTCGCGGACCGCAAGACCCAATTTGGCAGTGAAGGCG
Organism: uncultured Rhodobacterales bacterium; assembly: GCA_964603315.1. Lineage (GTDB taxonomy): Bacteria > Pseudomonadota > Alphaproteobacteria > Rhodobacterales > Rhodobacteraceae > Tateyamaria. The sequence goes on along the minus strand of CAZRUV010000006.1, from coordinate 39,260 downwards.
TCGCGGTTACTGTGCGCCTCTGACCAGTCCAGCACCGGGATCATGCCGTCAGCCTTTCCATGCGTGCGGCCACGGTCTTGAGGTACCGTGCCCGGCTTGCATTCGTCGAACTGTCCATCAGGTAGTGCGCTGCAAAAACCGTACGACACCGTTTGGCACAGATTGCCCGTACGCCACGCGTCAGCATCCGACGGCCCGGCGACCCGATCAGCGTCGTCAGCCACCAGGACGCACCGCACGTCGTGAACACACCGAGCCGTTTGATATGCGTCAGCCCGGGCCGGATATTGTCCCCTTCCCCCTTGGGCATGATGAAGGCCACACCCGGCAAGAGCACGCGATCAAGCCAGCCCTTCAGCATCGCAGGCAAGCCGTACCACCATGTCGGATAGATAAAGATCAACGCATCCGCCCATTGAACATCCGCCACATCCTGCGCGACCGGCGCCGCGTTGCAGCTTTCGTCCAGATAACAATCCAGTTCATGCGCTGTCAAAACAGGCATGAAATTCGACCGGTAGAGATCGCGTATCCGGTACTCGACGCCCGCCTTGTCCAGATGCGCCGTGACCGTCGCCAGCACCGCTGCGTTGAAGCTGTCCGCCTTGGGATGACAGAAGATGATGAGCGCGCGCATCAGAACGTCCTTAGCTGGCCGGCGACATGGGTCAGAAACCGGCGGCGTCTTTCATCGCTTGCCCGGTTCATGTCGTAAAGCGCAAGGTATTTCGTCGTCCGGGGGCGGCAGACGTGCCAGACGGCCCGCGTGACGCATTTTCGGGGCGGGTCGCCGCACAGCATCGCGCGCGTGCGCGTTCCGCCATAGGTGGTCACGGCCGCAAGGCGCCGTATGCCTGTCAGGTTGGGCACGACCTGCCCCTCTTCGAGCCGGAAGGACACGCCGGGCAGAAACACGCGGTCCAAAAACCCTTTGAGCATGGCGGGATAACCGAAATTCCACACCGGAAAGACCATCACCAGCGCATCTGCCGCACGCAGCCGTTCGACATAGCCCTGAACGGGCCCGGTGTTGTCGGGCACCTCATGGTAATTGCGCCGTTCGGTTTCGGACATGACCGGGTTGAACCTCTCGGCGTACAGGTCGCAATCATCCACCGACCATCCGCGCGATTTGAGCGCATCCACCGTCGCCGCATGCAGCGCCTGATTGAAGCTGTCCGGCACCGGATGAGCGGCGAGTACCAGCGCGTGCTGCGGCTCGGAGGGAACGGTTGGCGCTGCAGTCATTCGGCGGCCTGCAGTTTGGGATAGGCGTACATCTCCGCAAAATCGAACCCGGGGTCGTCCCATGCGATCATCTTGCCGGGGTTCAGAAGGCCCTTGGGGTCCGCCTCCTGCTTGAAGCGCAATTGGCGATCGTCCACAGTCTGTCGCCCGCCTTCTTCCAGCGTGTAGCGGTGTGGGTTGAAGATCATCGCGCCTGCGTCCTCGTGCATCTTCACAATCTCGTCCAGCCGCTCTTCGGTGGTGAATTTGACAAGGCTCAGACCGGCAAACATGACCTTGCCGCCTTCCTTCAGCACTTCGAGGTGCTGCAACACCTCTGGAGACAGCGCGTCGCGCATTTGTGCCACCAGTTCCTTGTGCTGCGGATAGCCGTAGCGGACCTGCAGGTACGTGATGCTCGGATCGACCTTGAGGGCGCGCAGTGTCGTGTGGTTCCAGCCATATTCGAATACGGTGCCGGGGCTGCGCTCCCAGGTATGGTCATCGCTCCGGTAGATCAGGCTCAGCCCATCACGGCGGCCCAGAAAGGTCTCGAACCCGGGCATCGAATGCGGAGCCACCATGAGACCGATGAGGTGGTCGTCCTCCTCCACATAAGGTGCGACGCGCTGGAAATAGGACTTGGCCGTGGGCGCTTCGAACACGGTGGCAAGCTTGATCAGGATGCCGTCCTCGTTCGCAAGGTCTTCGGCAAAGCTGGCGGCGTCCATGAAATCCTTGGCGGTCACGAACATCTCGACCCAGTCATAGGCAGGCGCCAGCGGCATCTCGATCTCGGTGATGATCCCGTTGGTGCCATAGGCATGCGAGACGCGCGCGAGCTCTTCCCCGGTGAATTCCAGCACGCGCGGCTCTTCCTCCATCGTGACCACGCGCAAGCGGATGATATTGCCCAGATCGCGCAAGGAGCCCCACGTACAGGACCCGACACCGCCCGAACCGCCCGCGATAAACCCGCCAATGGTGGCCGTCGCCCATGTGGAGGAGAACATGCGAATCTCTTGCCCGGATTGTTCCTTGCACACCGCATCAAGATCCTTGAGCAGGCACCCCGGCTCGACGATCACGCGGCCCGGATGCACCTCCTTGACCTGATCCATCCAGCGCAGGTGCATGACGCATCCGCCTTCGAGCGGCATGGCTTGCCCGTAATTCCCCGTCCCCGCACCGCGCGTTGTGACCGGCACGTCATGCGCGTAGCAGGTTTTGAGGATTTCGATCACCTCCGCCTCGTTGCGCGGGCGCACGACAAAGTCCGCCACCACATGATCCAGTCGCGCCTTCAGCACCGGCGAGTACCAGAAGAAGTCGCGCGACGAGGCGCGTATGTTCGCCTCTTTCTCTTCAATGTCGAGATGGGACAGGGCGGCTTTGGCGGCGTCGATGTTCATGAGGTCTCCCACAGGTGGTCGAGTGTTGCATAGTCGGGCAGCGTCCGGTCGATGGCCACGCCATTGCGCAGCACGATGCGGTCAGATTGCGGGCGCGCGTAAAGCTCCGTCCACTCACGCGCCTTGAAAATGACGAGGTCTGCCGGATCGCCCGGTGCGAAACCTTGCGCGGCAAAGCCACAGGTGGCCGTGGGCTGCGTGGTAAAGGATGTGACCCAGTCGGTCGCGGAATGGTCCAGATGCGCGATGCGTGTCGCCTGCCGCATGACCTCGAGCATGTCAAGATCGCCATAGGCGTAGAACGGATCGCGGGTGTTGTCCGAGGCAAAGCTGACCGGAATGCCACGCGCGCGCATCTCGTGCACCAGTGTCACGCCACGCCCGCGTGGCGTGCGATCCGCGTGACGGTCCTGCAGGTAGAGGTTGCACATCGGCAGGCTGACCACGTGGAGGCCAGCGCGCGCCACCAGATCCAGCGTGTCGAGGGCCCGTGCCTCGTCTTGGGTCGAGAGCGCGCAACAGTGGCCGACCGTGATCCTGCCGTCGAACCCCACCTCCATCGCCGCTTCGGCAATCAGACGGAGTGTCTCCGACGACGCGTCCATTGTCTCGTCCACATGGAAATCGGCATCAAGCCCCCGCTCGGCGGCAAGACGAAAAAACCCCAACAGCCGTTCGCGCAGGTCCGGGACGGGATATGTGACCATGCCAAGCACGCCGCCATGTGCGGCGACCAGATCCGCCGTCACTCGAAAATCGCCATCTTCGGAAAAGCTGTCGCAACCGATCAGGCATACGGCCTGCAAATCGATCCGCCCGGACCACGCCGTGCGCAATTCGGCGAACAGGGGCCAGGTGATCTGCGGCTGCGGCGGGATGCTATCGAGATGCGTGCGCACCGCGCGCGTCCCGTGGGCGTAGGCGCAGGCAAGGCCGAACTCCATCCGCGGGCGCAAATCTGCGGCAGACCAGTTGGCATGGTCCGCGCGCACAGTGGTGAGCGCGCCCATGAATGACCCGTCAGGGTTCGCGGCGCGGGGCCAGATATGGCCCTTGTCGAGGTGCACATGCATGTCCGTGAAACAGGGCAGCACCATGGCACGGGCCATGTCGACACGCTGCCCGGGTCTGTCCGTCAGTTTGCCGTCGGCGATGTGCAGGTCTGTGGTGACGAGGTCTCCACCTTGCCCGATCAAGCAGGCCGGGAGGGTGACATTGGCAAGGGTGATGTGTCCGCTGGGCAGAGCGCGAAAGTCCATCAATACTCCCGTTTTATGGCGCTCTCATGCCACTTCCTCAGCAGCATGTGGGACAACAGTGACAACGCGGCAAAGATGAAAACACCCATCGCCGCAACGATGGCCAGCGCCGCAAACATGCGCGCGATGTTCAGCCTGTAGCCCGCCTCCTGAATGCGGAAGGCGAGGCCGGTGCCCACACCGCCCGTGCCCGCGACCAGTTCGGCCACCACCGCCCCGATCAGCGACAGACCGCCTGCGATTTTCAGACCACCGAGGAAATAGGGCAGCGCCGAGGGCAGTTGCAGCATCCACAACCGCTGCCAGCGCGTCGCGCCGTAGATGCGGAACAGGTCCCGCAGATTGTGATCGACCGAGTTGAGGCCCAGCGTCGTCGAACTCAACACCGGGAAAAACGCCACCAGCCAGGCGCAAAGCAACATGCCGACGGTCTTGCTTTCCACATAGATGAAGATCAGCGGCGCGATCGCCACCACAGGTGTGACCTGCAGGATCACGGCGTAAGGGTAGAGCGACAGTTCGACCATCCTGTTCTGGTTGAACAGGATCGCCAGACCAGCCCCGCCAATCACGGCAATGCCCAGAGCCATGAGCGTGATGCGCCCGGTGAGCAGCGCGCTGTCCCACAGGATGTCCCAGTCGCCTGTCAGGCTGCCCCAGACGCGCGCCGGGCTGGGCAGGATGAAATGCGGGATCTCGTTCCAGACGACGATGCGATCCCAGATCCAGATCATCAGCGCCATGACCAGCAGCGGCAGCAGCCAGCGCGCCGTTTTTTCGACGCGACGGCGGCGGGCGCGGCGCGCCTCTTCGGCGTCCACAGTCGGTGCCGCTTGCGGACGGTCCAGTTCGGTCACGCTCATGCGGCGGCCTCCATCGCCTGTTCCAGGGCCTGGCTCGCCGCCCGGCAATGCGCGACATATTCGGGTGACGTGCGGAACGCCTCGCCGCGGGGATAGGGTTCGTCCACGTGCAGTTCCTCGATCACGCGCCCGGGGCGCGCGGCCATGACAACGATCCGGTCAGACAGGAACACGCTTTCAAACACCGAATGGGTTACAAAGATCACCGTGCATCCGATGCGTGCCTGCATCGCCAGCAAGTCGTTGTTCAACTTGAAGCGGGTGATCTCGTCGAGCGCGGCAAAGGGTTCATCCATCAGGATCAATTTGGGCTGCGTGACCATCGCCCGCGCGATGGACACCCGCATTTTCATGCCGCCGGACAACTCGCGTGGATAGGCGTTCTGGAACTTTTCCAGACCCACCAGCTTGAGCGCTTCCAGCACATCATCCTTGACCGAGGCATAGGTCTTGCCCTCCAGCCGGAACGGCAAGTAGACGTTCTGAGCCACGGTGGCCCACGGCATCAGGGTCGGCTCCTGAAAGACCACGCCCAGATCACCCTGCGCACGGGTCTTTGCCCATTCGATGCGGCCGGATGTTGGCGCGGACAGTCCCGCGATCAGCCTGAGCGCCGTGGATTTCCCGCAGCCGGACGGGCCCAACAGCGAAATGAAATCGCCTTCGCGCACGGTGAGCGACATCGCCTTGAGCGCCTGAACGTCGCCGGGAAACACCTTGTCCACCGCGTTCACGCGCATCAGTTCCTGCCGCTCTGCAAAGGGGGCGATCTGAGCCATCCGGTCCTCCTGACAAAGCCCGGGTGCAACCGCCCGGGCCGGTCTCACGCAGGGTGCGCGATCAGGGCTTGATGTCGATGCCAACCTTCTTGTTGGTAAAGTCGAGCGTGTAGGCCGCTTTCCAGTCCAGATCGCCTGAGATCACACCAGCATCGACCATCTTCTGATAAAAGTCACCGATGACCTCGTCGGACATCGCACCAATGCCCAGTTCAAGCGTCTTGCCACTGTCCACGATACCTTCATCGCGCATCATGTTCTTGGCAAAGTCGATCTTGTCCTGCGTCATGTCGGCATTCGCTTCGAGGATCAGTGCATCGGCAGCGGCACTGTCGCCGTAGAGGTAGTTGTACCAACCGGTCAGCGACGCATCGACAAAGCATTCGACCTGTTCAGGGTTTTCATCAATCGTGGCCTGCATGACTTCGATTGTGGTGGCGTAGGAGGAATATCCATTGTCCGCGATCAGGAAGACATTGGGTTTGAAGCCCGCTTCCTTCTCGACCAGATAGGGTTCGGAGGACAGATACCCCTGCATCGCCGTATCCGTGTTGGCGATGAACGGCGCAGGGTTGAACGTATAGGGCTGGCGCTGGTCGGCGGTGAACCCGTGTTCGGCGATCATCCACTGGTAATAGCTGGAATAGCCGTTGTCGCCGATCAGCAGCGTCTTGTCCTTGAGCTCTTCCCAGCTTGTCACATCCGGGTGGGCCACGATGACCTGCGGGTGCTTCTGGAAAATGGCCGCAACGGCCACCACCGGGATATCCTCGGCCACGGCGTTGAACGCCTGCAGCATGTCGCCGCCCATGTGGTACTGGATACGGTCCGCCAGCAGCAGCGCACGGTTGTTCACTTGCGGGCCGCCCGACACGATCGTCACGTCGAGGCCGCACGCCGCATATGTGCCATCGGCCACCGACTGGTAAAACCCGCCATGTTCCGCCTGCGCCAGCCAGTTGGTGCCGAATGTGACCGGCGTCAGGTCCTGTGCGAACGCCGCAAAAGGCAGTGCGGCAAGTGCCGTCGTCAGAGCAATCTTGTGCATGAAAGTCATCTCCCCATTCAATTGGCATACCCTCAGTCAACAGCATGGGGCGCTGCGGGGGGAAGGAAAGTCACGCAAGGGCAACTGGGAAGGCGCTTCGCCGCTCATCTGGCAATGCGTCCAAAAGATAATCAACCCGCCCAATTTTTGGGCGATGCTGATGGTTCAATCTCGCGCTTCATTCAGCCGAGACAGCAGAATCGGCGTCAGGTACATGGGCACCTGATAGCAGCCGACAAAGATCATCAGCGGCGCGGCCACAGTGTCAGGCAATGCGATCAGGAACAGCGCGATATTGCGGTTTCCGGCATAGATCGAGGTCGCCAACGCCATCTGCAACCGTGCCAGCCGCGAAACCCGCAAAGCAGCCAGCACAAGCGTCACGTTGATGGCAAGCGCTGCCCCCAGCCAAAGCAAAAGCGCCCCCGGGTCTGTGCGCAAGAGCGGACCCACCGCGCTCATCAACCCCACAACGACAATGGCGAGCAACAGCGCCGCGATGCCGTCCAGCGCGCCTTGGGCGCGCGCCGCCTCCAGTCCGGAAAACATGCCGCGCAGGGCAAAACCGACCCCGACCGCGCCGAGGATCGCAATCAGCAATCCCATCGACAGGGACAGCGCGCTCAACGCCCCGCCACCTGTCGGGTCAAGCACCCAAAGCACCGGAAAGGCGGTCAGCGGGAAGAGTGCCGTACTGAGCACGAGAAGCCGCATGCCCGGCACCGGGTCACGCCCCAGCATGATCGCGAAATTGGGCGCGCCGGTCAGGGACGGTGCGGCAAGCATGAGCGTCACGGCCAGCGCCAGCGGGTGGGTCAGTACGCCGAGTGCCCCCAGAGTGCCGATGGCCAGCAGCGGCAATCCCGTTTGCAGAACGCCGATGCGCGCCAGCGCCGGGCCCAGGTCACCCAAGGACCCGAACGCCTGTCTTGCGCCGACCCGGATGCCCGTCACCAGCAACAGACATGTCACAAGGGTTCCTACCCAACCGCGCAAAAATTCCGCGAGTTCCGGCGCGACCAGACCGACGCACAACCCGGCAATCAGGAAATAGCGCCCCTGCCGTCCGATCCAGTTGAGCGCGCCCAGCACTGCGTCAGGGGGCTTGTCGCATGGTCTCCGGCAGCCACATGGCCACGTCCGGGAACCAGATCAGCACAAAACACATGAGCACCATGATCAGAAACATCGGGAAGGCCGCGCGGGTGATGTACCCCATCTCGTGCTCCGTCATGCCTTGCAACACAAAGAGGTTGAACCCGATCGGTGGCGTGATCTGAGCCATCTCCACCACGACAACGACAAAGATGCCAAACCAGATGAGGTCGATGCCCGCCTCACGCACCATGGGCTCGACCACGGCCATGGTCAGCACCACCGATGAAATACCGTCAAGGAACATGCCAAGGACAATGTAGAACACCATCAGGATCATCAGCAGCTCAAAGCGGGTGAGTTCCATCGTGGCGATGCCATCCGCCAATGCGCGCGGCAGGCCGGTAAAGCCCATCGCCAGTTTCAAAAACGCCGCTCCCGCCAGGATCAGCGCAATCATGGCAGAGGTGCGCGTGGCCCCCATCAGGCTTTCCGTGAACGTGCCCCAGTTGAGCGAACCCTGGCTGGCCGCCAGCACAAGCGCACCGATGACGCCGATGGCAGCGGCTTCGGTCGCAGTGGCGTAGCCTGCGTACATCGATCCGATCACCACAAAGATCAGGCACAGAACCGGGATCAGAAACCGGGAATTTTTCAGCTTGTCGGCAAGTGACATGCCGGTTTCCCGTTTCGGGTTCCACTTGCCCGAAAACCACGAATAGAGCGCCACATAACCCATGAACATCAACGCCAATACCAAACCGGGGAACACTCCGGCAAAGAACAGCTGCGTGATGCTCTCGTTCACGGTCACGCCGTAGACGATCAGCGCAAGGGACGGCGGGATCATCAGTCCCAGCGTGGCCGCACCGGCCAACGTACCGATCACGATCCGTTCCGGGTAGTCGCGCGCCCTTAGTTCGGGGATCGACATCTTGCCCACCGTCGTGAGCGTCGCAGCGGACGACCCGGATACTGCCGCAAAGACGGTGCAGCCGACGATATTGGTGTGTACTAGCCCCCCCGGCAGACGGGCGAGCCAGGGGGACAGGCCGCGGAACATGTCCTCGCTCAGGCGGGTTCGGAACAGGATCTCGCCCATCCAGATGAACAGCGGCAGGGCGGTCAACGTCCAACTGGACGAGGACGCCCAGATGGTCGTGATCATCGTGTCGCCCACCGGGCGGGTCGTGAACAGCTCCATCCCGACCCAGGCCACACCCATCAGGGCCAGGCCAACCCAGACGCCCGAGCCCAAAAGCAGGAACAGCACAAAGAGGAACAATGTGATCGCATAGACTTCTTCCATGTCCCTACTCCGCAAAGCTTTCGTCGACGAGGTCGCGCTTGATCCGGTGATCGCCCTTGAACAGCACGTGCACCAGGTGGTCGGTCAGGGACAGGGCCAGAATACCACCGCCAATGACCATGACCGATTGCGGGATCCACATGGGTGTGGCGTCCTGGGCCTGGCTGACTTCGTTGAACTTCCACGACCAGTAGGCAAACCAGTAGGCGTAGTAGGTGAAATACCACATCACCGCCGCCGCAACGGCAAAGCACCAGACCTCCAGCACACGGCGAAAGCGCGCGGGGACGGCGTTCAGCACCAGTGACACCCGGATATGCGCGCCCCGATTCAATGCGTTGGCAAAGGCAAAGAAACTGGCCGCCGCCATGGCGTAACCGGCATAGTTCGCAGCCCCGGGAAAGATCTCGCCCGTCCACCGCGCCACCATCTGCGCCACAATCAGTAGAAGGATCGCAATCAGGCAAAAAGCGGCCAGTATTCCCGCCGCGAGATAAATGAAGTCGAGGACGCGGCGCAGACCGCGCAAAAGTCCGGTCATGGGTCTGTCCCCTGCCCTGTTCGGAAAAAAATTCGGGTCGGCGGCCTCGCTGCCGACCCGTGATGCCTCAGTTGGCGTTATAGGCGTCAACGATGGCTTTGCCGGTGTCGCCGGCCGCTTCGAGCCACTCGGCGGTCATGGTTGCGCCGACCTCTTTCAGGCCGGACATCAACGCGTCACCAGCTGGCCCAACGGTCATGCCACCCTCGGCCAGACCGGCGAGCGTGAAGCCGGTGTATTCCTTGGCGCGCCACGTGCCGGCATATTCGGCCATACCCGCGCAAGCGTTGATGACGTTCTTGTTGGCCTCATCCACGCCGGACCAGACGTCAGAATTGATCAGCATGTAGTTGCGCGGCAACCATGCGTCGACGGCGTAGAAATGGCTGAGGCTTTCCCAGACCTTGCGGTCATAGCCCGTGGCCCCCGAGGACACCATCGACTCCGCCACGCCGGTCGCAAAGGCCTGGCTGATTTCAGCCGCTTCGATCTGCACCGGCAGCATGCCTGTCAATTCGGCAAGACGCGCCGTTGCATTGTTGTAGGACCGGAACTTGATCCCCTCCATGTCTGCGACCGTGTTGACCTCCTTGTTGAAATAGAGGCCCTGTGGCGGCCACGGCACGGAATAGAGCAGCGTCAGGTTCTGCTCGGCCAGCAGTTCTTCGACATGCGGTTTGGCCGCGGCATAGAGCTTGTCATGCTCATCAAAAGACGACACGAGGAACGGCACGGAGTCCCAGCCAAAAATCGCGCTTTCGTTCTGGTGGCCCGACAGCAGGCGTTCGCCAATCGGCACCTGACCGGTCTGGACGGCGCGCTTGATGTCTGCCCCTGCAAAAAGCGAGCCCGAGGGGTGCGTCGTGATCTCGATCGCGCCGCCCGTGCCTGTTGTCACGCAGTTCGCAAATTCGGCACCCGTGACGGAATGGAAGTTGGACCCGGAATAGGCCATCGGCAGGTCCCATTTCTCCTGCGCGGCAGCAGGCAGCGCCAGCATGGTTGTCGCCGCCAATGCAGCGCAGGTTGTCGTCAGTTTCATCATCGTTTTCTCCCGGTTGGTGTAGTCTTTTTTGGCGTGGCTCATGCAAAACGCATTGGATCAAATGCACTAATGTCAGTGTTTACGGGTTGATCCGCGATCAGGCCCGCGATGATCCTTCCCGTTTTCGGGCCACCGGTCAATCCAATATGATGGTGGCCAAATGCTGTGAAAATGCCGGTCTGTCGCACCTCGCCAACAAGCGGCAAGCTGTCGGATGGGGCAGGCCTGTGACCCAGCCATTCCACTTCGCCTGCATGTTTGAGATCGGGGAAACTGGCATGGGCCTGCTTGCGCAGTAGCGCAAAGGCTGCCTTGTTCGGTGCGGCATCCAGCCCCCCGAATTCCACCACGCCCGCACAGCGCAACCCGGCGGCCATCGGAGTTGCGACAAACTTGCCGCTGGCCACCATGACTGGATGCGACGGGCCACCCGTCGCGCCCTCGAACACGATGTGATAGCCGCGTTCCGTCTCGATCGGGATGTTCAACCCCAGCTTTTGCATCAGTGGTTTGGACCAGACGCCCGTGGCAAGGATCGCCTGGTCACAGTCCTGGCGGCCTGTGTCGGTCAGAACCGCCGTCACCTTGCCGTCGGTCAATTCAAAATCCTTGATCTCTGCCTGCCGGACCTTGCCGCCCAGCCCTTCGAAAACGGCAGCCAGCGCTTTGACATAGCCGCCCGGATCCCGCACATAGCCGTGATCCTGCATCGTCGCGAGCAGGCCAATATCGCGCGACAGGTTGGGCTCAAAGTCGTGCACGGCTGCCCCCTCGCGGATAACCGGGACAAAGCCCGCATCGCGCCGCAACGCCCAGGTATAGGCATCCGCCTCGAACGCCGATCGGTTGGTGTAGGCAAAGCTGTAATCGGTGTCCTGAACCCATCCCGACGCGTCCGTTTCAGCAACCAGTGCCTTGTGCTGATCCACACTGTCGCCCACTACATGCGCCAAACCCTCGGCAATCCGACGCGTGTCGCTGTCATTTGCGTTCCCAAGATATTTCAGCAGCCATGGCAGCAGTTTCGGAAAATAGCCCCACCGCATAAAAAGCGGAAAGTCCGGGTTTGCCAGCATCCGCGGCGCCTTGCGCACCAAACCAGGGGCCGTGACGGGTGCGACGGAACAGGCCGCAATGACGCCCGCATTGCCATGTGACGTGCCCTCACCCGGCGGCAACCGGTCAATGATCGTGACCTCCGCATCACTGATGCGGCGCAGCCAGATACCCGTCGACACACCGACAATTCCGGCACCGGCTATGATCACGTGTTTCGGAATGACATCTCCCCCTCTGGCCGCTGCCAAAATTGTATACAGATCAATGCACAGCCTTGTACCCAATGCAAGAGCTGGGCTAGTCTGGCCGCATGATATTGGGAGCACTGCCTTGAATCTGGCTCTTTCAGACGCAGACGACGCCGTCAGCGCGATCTACGCCCAGCTGCGCAAAATGGCTGCGGGCTTTGCGTTCAAACCCGGCGAACGGATCAATGAGACCGCATTGTCGCGTGACCTTGGTGCGTCCCGCACGCCGCTGCGTGAGGCGTTGAACCGGCTGGTCGCAGAAGGTTTTGTCGAGTTTCAGGCGGGGCGCGGTTTCTTTTGCCGGACCCTTTCGGACAGGCGGATCATCGAGCTTTACGAGGCGCGCATGGCCATCGAGTGCGAGGCCGTTCGTCAGGCTGCAACGCGTGCGACAGCGGCGGACCTCGATACGATTGAGGCGGCGCTGGACGAAACGGCCGAGGAATACGCGTCCTGCACCAATCCCATTCGCCTGATGGAACTGGACGAGGCGTTTCACATGCAACTGACAGCGCTTTCCGGCAACTCCGAGCTGCTGGGCATGTTGACCACGATTTACGACAAGATCCGTTTTGTCCGCACCGCAGATTTGCGGCGCCTGCAAGCGGCAGGGCGCACAACAACCGAACGGCACCGCACAATTCTGAACGCGGTGCGCAGGCGGGACGGGCAAGCGGCGTCCGCCGCGATGCGCGACCACATCGCGCATCGCGCACAACACGCCTCTGATGCGGTCCGGATGGCATTTGCCGACCTCTATGCTCCGCAGGACACGGACACATGACAACGCATGGCGGCAAGACGGTGTATGGCGCGAGCGTTGGTATTCTGATGCTCAACACGCAGTTTCCACGCATTCCGGGAGACATTGGCAACGCCACCACCTGGCCTTTTCCCGTGCAGTTCAAGGTCATTCAGGACGCGACGCCTGACAACGTCGTGCGCGGGGATGCCGGCCCACTTCTGGAGGCGTTCATCGAGGGTGGGCGCACGCTTGTCGATCAGGGATGCGACGGTATTGCGACGAATTGCGGGTTCCTTGTGCCCTTCCAGACCGAGATGTCGCGCGCACTCGGCGTCCCAGTGGCGACATCATCCCTGCTGCAAGCGTCGTTGATCCGGCAAACGCTGCCCGCCGATCAGGATCTGGGCGTCCTGACCATTTCGTCCGAAACCCTGACACCAGCCCATCTCGACGCGGCCAGTATTGCGCAGAGCACACCAGTCTACGGGACCAGTGCGGGGTCACACTTTACCACCCGCATCCTCGATGACGCTGCCGATATCGATTTTGAACAGGCGCGCACCGAAAATGTGGCGGCAGCCCTTCGGCTCGTGAACGACCATCCGAGTGTCGGCGCCATCTTGCTCGAATGCACGAACATGGTGCCCTATGCCGCCGATATCCGACGCGCAACCGGGCGGCCGGTGTTTTCGATCTACACATATCTCGTATGGTTTCAGGCCGGGCTCCTGCCGCGCCGGTTTCCCGCTGACCTCGATGACATACGCGCGGGCTCATGAGCGATCACCGCATCTCTCACATGCGCATTCATGCGGTGCATGTCCCGGCGCAGGCGGTCCACTCGCACGGGTCGGGCGATGTCGGCGGGATCAATGCAGCCTTGTGTGAACTGATCACCGATACGGGCCTGACCGGTTGGGGCGAAGCCTCGCCATGGCCTGTCTTTACCGGGACCGTGGAAGGCAACGCCGCCGCGTTGCACGTGCATCTCAGGCCCCACGTCATCGGGCGTGATCCTGTGCAGGTTGCGCCGATCATTACGGACGCGGAGCGCGCTCTGGTCGGCCACAATGAGGCCAAGGCGGCGCTGGAATGCGCCCTCCTCGACCTCACCGGGCAAATCGCCGGATTGCCGATCGCCGAACTCGTGGGCGGGCGGCATCGGGACAGCATTCCACTCAGCTTTTCCATAGCAAACCCGGATTTTGACGCCGACCTCGACGACGTCGCGCGCATCTGGGACAGCGGCGTACGCATCTTCAAGTTGAAGACCGGGTTCGCCGACCATGCGTTTGACCTGATGCGTCTGGAAAAGCTCCGCCAGGTCTATGGCGACAATATACGCCTGCGTATTGACTATAATCAGGGGCTTCCAGCCTATGACGCAATCCGCCATATCCGCGATCTGGAGGCGTTCCGACCGGACTTTGTCGAGCAACCAGTGCTGCGCCACGAACGCGACGCTTTGGCAGAGATCACGCGGGCCGTGGACGTTCCGATCATGGCAGACGAATCCGTGTTCGACGGTGTCGATGCGCTGCGTGGATCGTCACCGAAAATCGCCGATATATTCTCGCTGAAAACCGCAAAATCCGGCGGCATACGGAAATGTATGGACATCGCTGCCATCGCGCGCGCTGCCGGGATAGAAGTCTATGGCGGCTGTATGTTTGAAACGTCCATCGCCCACATGGCAGGCACGCATCTGATGGCAGCAGTCCCGAGCCTGACACTGGGCTGCGAGTTTTACATGTCGTCCTTCTATGCAGAGGCCGATCTGGCGCAGCCCCCCTTTCCCGTCCGTGGCGGCGAGGTTCATGTTCCGGACACACCCGGCCTCGGCACCGCGCCGGACCCGGACATGCTGGCGCGCTACCGGACGCAACTGCTCACGGAAAGGGATATCTGATGTCGCCGCCCGCCCCGCAAACGCTGAACGGCGCACAGGCCCTCTTGCGCATGCTGGAACTGCACGGCGTCACACATGTGTTCGGCCTGCCCGGTGAGACGACGATTGGCTGGTACAAGGAATGGCGCGCCCATTCCGACATCGAATTTGTTCTCACGCGCGACGAACGCACGGCATCCTACGCGGCCGAGGCCTACGCCAAGATCACTGGCAGGCCGGCCGTGCTGGAAGCCCCGAGCCCCGGCGTGACCCACTGCACACCCGGCATCACGGAGGCGTTCCTGAGTTCGGTTCCGATCATCTTTTTCAGTTCCGACATTCCGATCAATCAGGACAAGCGGCACGGGCTGACCGGCGTTGACCAGACCGCACTCTATGACAGTATCTGCAAGGAGTCCTTTGTCGTCAGCAAGGTGGGCGACATTCCGTTCCTGCTGCGCCGGGCGTTCCGTGTGGCGACCTCGGGCAGGCCCGCACCGGTTCATATTCGCGTACCGATCAACATCTTTGGCGAAAAGGCAGAGTTGACGGATCTTTACGCCGAGCCGGAATATCGCAGCTACCCGGCACACCGGCCGGTGGCCGATCATGGAAAAATTCGTGCCGCCATTGATCTGCTTCTTGCTTCCAAAAAACCTGCCATCGTATGCGGACAAGGCGCGCTGATCAGTCAGGCCACTGATATCATTCTGGAACTGGCAGAACGCCTGCAAATCCCGGTCGGCACCACAACGCCGGGCAAGGGCACGATCCCCGAAGACCACCCGCTCGCCCTGCGCGTCGTCGGCGGGCGCGGGGGGATGGAGTATTCCAACCAGTACCTCCACGACGCCGACACGGTCTTTTTCATCGGGTCGAACACCGACAGCGCGTCGACGGATCATTGGAAACTCTACGGGCCGCAGGGTTCGACCACATTCCTGCATCTCGACATCGCAGAGGCGCATATCGGCAACAACTTTCCGGTTGCCGTGGGCATGGTGGGCGATGCCCGCGCCAGCATCGAGTACATGGTCGATATCCTGAAGGCCGAGCATCCGGACCTGCGCCGCCCCGCGCTTGACCTGACAGAGATGAAGCGCACCGCGCTCGACAAAGTCTTTAACGCCAACATTCCGATGCCCGATGGCACCATGTCACCGGTCAAACTGTCCCAAGCGCTCGACCGGTTGATGCCGGACAATGCGATTGTCACGTCGGAACCCGGTGTCAGTGCCATCTACCCATCCGCCCTCCTGACCTTTCGCAAGGCGGGTCGCCGCTATATCACGAACTATTCCATGGGCGCGTTGGGGTATTCGGTGCCCGCGGGTCTGGGCGCGGCCTATGCGAGCGACGGGCCCGTGATTTCTTTCACCGGTGACGGGTCGTTCGGGTTTGTGATGGGCGACATGGAAACCATCAAGCGCTCTGGCCGAAACGTAACCGTGATCCTGACCCGCAATGACAGCTTTGGCTGGATAAAGGGGGAAGCGGTGTTGCTGGATGATGTGGACGCGCCATGGTCAACGGATTTTGACGCGGTTGACTATGTCGGGATTGCGCAAGGTTTCGGTTTCGAAACCGCGCGCATCACAGCCGAGGCCGAAATCGAACCGGTGCTGGCCCAAGCCATCGCCCACGACTGCGCCAGCTTTGTCGAGATCATGGTGCCCTCGCAGGACAAGATCGTCCCCTTCGTTCCCTCGTGGGTGCGGGCCGCGCGGGCAAAGAACCTGCCGCATTTCTACTGAGACTGTCGGCGGTAAGTTGCTGACCTCGCACCGTTTTTTGGCACAATCCCACCAAACCTGGTTTCCCTTTCCTTGTCAGTGCGTCGATATCCGCCGCCGTGTATCCGGTTTTGCGCTTTAACGCGCCGGAAACCATCTCGGTGCCAGAATTTCGTTTCCATGTTCCGACCTGACCCAAGACATGGGCGGAGACTTCGGCGTGGTCACCGCGCGCGCATTGCTGCGGAAGTCACCAAACCATTCGAGGGAGAGACTGAAATATGCCGACGAATATCAACGGAACGCGGTTTGTGGACACGCTTGTCATCGGCAGCGGCGCACAAACAGTCAATCTGGGGGACAAGAACGACCGCATCATCTCTTATGCCGACGCCGGGGAGCCGGACCCCGCACAGACAGAGGGGCCCGAGGGGCGCGTGGACCCGCCGATCCCGTTTGAGGACACGATCGACACCTTGACGGGTGGAAAGGGGGCGGACCGGTTCGAATTTCACGCGCTGATCGACGCCAAGGATGAAGTGATCGCGGAACACACAAGCACATCGGGCAGTACCAATTGGGGCAACGTGGCGGGCGACAACGACAATGTGCATGATCACTGGGTCGCGGGCTTTGGCCTCGACATCATCACGGACTATTCGAAGGCAGAGCATGACAGCATCCTGATCCGCGGCCACACGGCCACCATCGCTGACATCACCTATGGCGAGGATGATGGCGGTGCATTTTCCCTGATCCGAGTCATCAGCCAGCAGGGCGATGGCGGTGCGGGTGGCGCCAACACCGAAACCGGCGCCCATGACGAGGATCCGTTGGGCCTGATCAAGGTCTATGGCGACAAGGTGACGGCATCGGATGTCGAGGTGCAGAATTCCAATGACGGAATCGACCGGCTTGAGCAGGCCGACGCACTGGCCGCAATCGACGGAGACATGACGCAAGAGGTGTTCTCAAACACCGATGGCACGAATTACGACGGCTCGCTTTACCGGCAAACGGACGTCATCCAGATCGGTGAAGGCCGTCAAACGGTGGACGCAGGTGGCGGTCACGACCGCATCTACAGCTTTTCCGATGATGGCGAGCCTGATCCGGCGCAAACCAATGGCGCGGCGGGTCGCGTCGACCCCGCCGTTCCGGATGGTCAGGCGGACGACATCATTAAGGGCGGACAGGGCAAAGACGTCTTTGCGTTTCGCCTGCTTCTTGATGCCAAGGACGAGATCCTGGAAAAGCATACCCGCGACGATGGCTCCATTGCGTGGCGCAAGGTTGCGGGCGAGAACGACAATGTGCTCGACCACTGGGTCGCTGGCATCGGCAATGACACCATTCTCGATTTCTCGAAACAGGATGGCGACAAGATCGACATTCGCGGCCACACCGTCGAGATCGCAAGCCTGACCTATGGCGAGGATGCGGGCGGGGATTTCTCGCTGATCACCCTGCGCTCACAGCAGGGCGCGGGTGGCGGCGCGCATGACGAGGACCCGCTGGGTTCGATCAAGATCTACGGCGACCGCGTCGAAAAGAGTGACATCAAGGTCAAGGCGAATGTGTTCTACGGCGTTGATCAACTGGACGAAATTGCCGCCGCCGAACTGGACGCGCCGGCGTCAACGCCAGAGCGTCTGGATGTGCAACCCGAATGGGGCGCGGATAACCCGGAAGCGATTGACCTGACATTTCAAGGCACGGATCGCTGGGATGTGATCAAGGCGGGCAGCGGATCACAAACGGTGGATGGCGGCAGTGGCCGCGACCGTCTGATCAGCTACGGAGACGGCGGAGAGCCGGACCCCGCACAAACCGTCGGCGCCGAAGGTCGCGTCACCGAAGCCCAGGCGCCAGGCACCGGGGATGATGTGTTTACCGGCGGGGCCGACGGCGACCGGTTCGAGTTCCACGCGTTGATCAATGCGCGTGCGGACGTGATCGCGCAGCACACCGGGAAGAACGGTCAGGTGAATTGGCGTGGCGTCGCGGGCGAGAACGACGATGTGCATGGCCACTGGGTCGAAGGCTTCGGCAATGACGTGATCACCGACTTTTCGAAATCCGAAGGCGACAAGATCATTGTGCGCGGCCATACGGTCGAAATTGCAGATGTGACATATGGCGAGGACGCGAACGGCACTTATTCCGAGATCCGGGTGATCAGCCAGCAGGGCAATGGCGGTGCAGGCGGGGCCAACACCGAAACCGGCGCCCATGACGAAGACCCGCTTGGCACAATCAAGGTCTATGGTGACAAGGTGAAAAAGGGCGACATCAAGGTGCAGGCCGCAGGCGTCTTTGACGGTGTCGATCGGCTGGACACAGTTGATGCGCTCGGCGACTACAACGGAGGTGTCCAGGAATTCGCCTCGTCCACCGATGGCGATGTGATCGTGACCGCCCCGGACGACATCAAGACGCGCGACATGGTCGCGGTTGGATCGGGTGCGCAGACGGTGTCGACCGGCGCAGGGCGCGACAACATCCGGGTCTATGGCGATGCGGGCGAACCCGATCCGGCACAGACAGACGGGGCCGAGGGGCGTATCAATCCGGCGGTTGCCGCCGCGCGTGCGCGCGACATCATCTCGGGTGGACAGGGCAAGGACACGTTCACCTTCAACGCCCTGCTGAACGCGACCACTGCCGTGCTCGCACGGCACACGCGCGACGACGGCTCGATCAACTGGCGTCAGGTCGCCGGGGAAAACGACGCTGTTCACGATCACTGGGTTGAGGGGATCGGAGAGGACACGCTGCTGGACTTCTCCAATCAGGATGGCGACAAGCTGGTCGTCCGTGGCCATACGGTCGAAATCGCCGATATTACCTATGGCGACGATGCGGGCGGCGACTTTTCCCTCATCACTCTGCGGTCGCAACAAGGCGACGGCGGCGGCGCCCATGACGAAGACCCGCTCGGGTCGCTCAAAGTGTACGGCGACAAGGTGACGGAGCATGACATCACGGTCAAAGCCAATGTCTTTGACGGCATCGACATTCTCGAGCCCTTGGAAAACGTGCCGAACCTCGTGACCGGTGATGACGACGCCAACGATCTTGACGGCACCGACGGCGCGGACAACATCCACGGGCGCCGCGGCGACGATGACCTGTCGGGAGGGGCGGGCGACGACTTCCTCTTTGGCGAAGGTGGCCGCGACATGCTGGACGGGGGCGCGGGGAACGACTTTCTCGACGGTGGTTCGGGCCGTGACACGGTTGATGGCGGTGCGGGCGACGACACGATCTATGTGTCTGCAGGCCGGGACACCGTCACAGGCGGGACCGGCGCTGATGCTTTCGTGTTCTTCGACAACATCCGGGGCGCCGATATCACGGATTGGGAAGACGGAACCGACGTCATCGACTTCTCCCGCGCCGAGAATGTCGACAGCTTTGACGACCTGATAATCGAGCAGCTTTCAGACACCGAAGCAACCATCACCTTTGCCAATGACAACGGCAAGCAGGTCGAGATCGATCTGATCTCGACCTCTGCCTTTGTCCTTGGCGCTGATGACTTCGTATTCTGAAACCTGAAGGCCGCGTCATCCGGCGAAATGTCGGGTGACGCACATTTCACGCACCAGTAGAAATTACGTAAAATCGACCAGATCCCCATTTTTTTGGGGGAATCCCATACTTTGGCAATCCGGGTTGGGGTGTTACTGTTTTGACAAAGTATTGAAATTCTAGGTTGTTTGGAGCCCATTATGAACACGCCGTTTGTACAGGCCAACCGTCATGCGCAACTGATGACGGTCCTGGGTCAAGATGTTCTGGTCCTTCTGCGCATGAACGGATCCGAAGAGCTTTCGGGCGAATTTGTCTGGAAAGTCGAAGGGTTATCCAGTGACCCGAACATCGACCTCAATCAGATTCTGGGTACGCACGCCACCGTCGAGCTCAAGACCGAGACCGGTCTGCGCTATTTTGACGGCATTGTCGCCGAAGCCAGCTGGGGCGGCATGGAAGAAAACGGGAATCGCTATGACATCGTGCTGCGGTCCTGGATGCATCTGGCCGGATTGCGTCGAAATCAGCGGATTTTCCACAATCTGAGCGTCGACCAAATCCTCGGCGAGGTGTTCGACGAATATGCAGGGTTGGGCAACCCGCACTATGAAATCAACCTCAACGACAGCTACCCCGAGTTGGAATACACTGTTCAGTACAATGAAAGTGACGCCGACTTTGCCCGCCGCATGATGGAGCGGTTCGGCATCACCTGGCACTGGGTGCACGACGATGGCAACCACAAGCTCGTGCTGACCGATGCGGTGACGGCCCAGCCGGACGTGCCGGGAGAAGCCCGCCCGTTCTACGGGATCGAAGGCCATCACATGCATGAGGAAGAGCACTTTTACGAGTGGCGCGGCGGTGCGCGTGTCACGACCGGCGCTGTGCGACTGACCGAATACAACTTCAAGACCCCGCATGCCAGCCAGGAGGTGGAACATGTCGGCGACGCCGAACACGCCTATGGCCAGATCGAAAGCTATGACTATCCCGGCGACTACCTGAACCAGAACGAGGGCCAGAACGTCGTCAACCGCCGCACCGAAGCCGAAGGCGCGCAGGCGATCCGCTATGTGGCCAAGGGTTCGGTTGCGACACTGGGCGCGGGCAGTTGCGTGGTGCCCACCGGCGACACCTTGCCCGGGTGCACCGGGAAAAGGTTCCTCTGCCTCAAGGCAGAACACACGTTGCGCGCCCAGCACTATGGCAGCCACGAAAAGATCAGCGAGGAAGAGGCTTATGTCGGCACCTATGTCCTGACGCCAGAAACCAGCCCCTTCCGCCCGGAACGGCGCACGCGGGTTCCCGTGATCAACGGGCCGCAGACAGCAGCCGTCGTGGGTGAAGGCGAGATCGACTGCGACGAATACGGCCGCATCCGCGTCCGGTTCCACTGGGATCTCGAAGATGCCTATTCCATGCGCTGCCGCGTCAGTCAGAACTGGGCGGCAAAAGGCTGGGGTGGCATGGTCATCCCGCGTATCGGCATGGAAGTCGTCGTCGAATTCCTTGAAGGCGACCCGGACAAACCGCTGGTGACAGGGTGCGTTTACAATGGGCACAATGATGTCCCCTACTCCCTGCCAGCCAACAAGACCAAAAGCGTGTTCCGCACGGACACGCATACCGGGGGCGGCTTCAACGAACTGACCTTTGAGGATGAGGTGGATCAGGAACAGATCTACATGCGCGGTCAGAAAGACCACCGCATCGAAATCCTGAACGACCGCAGCAAGGACATTGGCCGCAACGAGGACAACCGCATCGGCGTCGACCGCACGCAAGAGGTCGGCCAGGACGAAACCCTGAATGTCGGGCGGAACCTCGATGTGACGGTGGGCGAGGAAGTGACCTACAAGGTTGGTGCCAACCAGCAGGAAAAATACGGCAAGGACCATGTCCACGTTGTCGGCAATATCCACAAGCAGGACATCTATGCCGACCATCTGGTCGAAATCGGCCGCAACCACGAAGAGGTTGTGCTGGGCAAGTCAACGTTGGATGTCAACGACTCGATCACCAACAACACCGGCAATCACACCCTGCTGGCCTACAAGAAATTCACCATCTCCGGGCCCGGTGGCACAATCACAATCGACAGCTCCGGCATTACGCTCGAAGCCATGACCATCAACCTCAAGGGCCGTGTCGCCATGGGTGGCATGGGCATGGCGCAGGTGCCGACTTTGCAAGGCGCTGCCAAGGATGGGCTGCCCCTGGTCGAGGAATGCCTGAAGCAAAAGGAATAGGATGAGCCAAAGGCTCTGAGAAAGGATTTGTCATGCTCCCAGTGGCCCGCGTTACCGACAAACATGTCTGCCCGCTTTGCAAGGTGGTGACACCCATCATCAAGGGCAGCCCCAATCACACCGCCGACAACCTGCCCATCGCGCGGGTTGGGGATTCCACAGCCTGTGGCGCAACCATCATCAAGGGCTCGTCCATGGCAACGGCCGACAATCTGCCAGTTGCCTATCTGGGCTCGCAAACGACGCATGGCGGTGTGATCATCACCGGATCACCCAACCACACGGTCATGCCGTAGAACCTTTGCGGGGCACATGGCGATTGGCCGCCCGGCGCACGACGTCATAGTCCTGAAAAGGTTCTGCACGCTTAGTAGAGCCTGAACTCCGGGTCGGTTCGCGATGCGACGTGCCGGGTCAGTTTACCGGCACTGCGCGCAGTGGGATTTCGAAGGATTCCGCCACAGGCACCTTCCCCGCACCACCATCATAGGTGATGGCCAGATCAAACCGCACCACATAGTCCTGTGGTGCGCCTGCCGATGCAACGCGATTGCGGATTTCATCGTTGTGACGGGTCCAACTGCTGACCAGAAGCTCTTCTCCCGCACCGAGCGACTTTTCCAGCGTACGCGCGCCACCGGCATCGCTGAAATCGACGGATTGGTTGCGACTGCCCGCGGGCCATATGGCGCGCGACCGGAAAGACCGTGCGGGAT
Organism: uncultured Rhodobacterales bacterium; assembly: GCA_964603315.1. Lineage (GTDB taxonomy): Bacteria > Pseudomonadota > Alphaproteobacteria > Rhodobacterales > Rhodobacteraceae > Tateyamaria. The sequence goes on along the minus strand of CAZRUV010000006.1, from coordinate 16,504 downwards.
CAAGCTGGTATTGCACGGTAATCGGGTCAGCGCTTGTGTTGCGCACCCGGACAGTGGGAACAAACTGGGCAAGGTTCGCGTCACCGGTAGCTTCGATGCACAGCGTCTCCGAACCGAAAACCTCCAGGGCGAGCGGCCCGGCAGTTTTGGTATCAAGCGTTTCGCTTTCCATGACGCAGGAACCGGCAGAAACACTGTCGACGGGCGCGCATGCCACCAGCGCCAGCGCCGTTGCCAGAACCACATTTGCGGGTGTCCATTTGAGCATCTGTGTTTCTCCCTTGCTGCCGCGTCAGAACGCCTGCCCGTGTGGCGTCAGTTGTCTTCCAGAACCACTGGTACGGACCGGAACCGAATGTCGAATTTCTCTGACACCGGCGTGGCACCCGACCCACGATCATAGGTCAACGCGAGGTCAAAGCGCACGGTGTAGTCCCGCGGCATCAGGTCGGTCAGCACCACGTCCTCCTTGGGGGCCTCGCGGTCCCAGATATAGGCATGGTGCCGCGTCCAACTGCTGATCAAGAGCGTGCCGCGCGGCGGAATGGTCTCTTCCATGGCGGTCGGCAGGCTCTGATCTCCGACACAGTCGTTGAATTCGATGGCTTCACCGGGGTGTTCCGTGGGCCATACCGCCATCGACCGGAACGACCGCAGCGGGTCCGTGGTGTAATTCACGATCACCGGGGTGGGGCTGGTATTGCGGATGCGCACGGTCGCAGTATAGGGCGCGAGGTTCGCATCGCCGTCCGCTTCGATGCTCAGGGTCTTGGCCCCGAACACTTCGAATTCCAGAGGTCCCGCCTCTTTCTCCGCCAGCGTCTCGCTTGTCATCTCGAATTGCTCAGCCATTGCGCTCTCCAATGTCGTGGGTGCCAGGGGGCACGCCGATGCCCGTCACGCCGCCACCACCTTCACGTCCGCGTTTACGCCTTCGTCGGCGAGGATCCTTTTGACTTCGATCGAAATCCAGTAAAACAGGTTGTCCGGATAGGTTGTGTTTCCATTCTGGCCCATCACCGATGCGTTGTCGAACCCGAACTGCCCGGCCGCGGCCGGGATGGCCGAGGTGGTCAGTGTGATCGTCTTGTTCGGGTTGTCCGCGCCCTTGTACATGCAAGTGGGGGCGGGAGTGGCCGACGGACGGTTATAGGTATACTCATCGGGCAGCCCGAAAGTGTGCCCGACCTCATGGATCATGGTCCAGTTGATAGACCCGACGCCCTGGACGAAAAAGTTCATCGCCACACCGCCCTGAACATAGGATCGCAGCTGTTCGGTCGTGCCATCGGGCAGTGTTGCGGGCGTCTTGTTGTCGACCGTCACGGTGCAATCCGCCCCACTGGTCACAATGGTCGAGGCAAAGACCATCCGCAGTTTCTGCTGCGAACACCCGGGTTGTTCGATCTGGATCTTGTAGTTGCGCGCCGCGTTCGTCCAGGACGACATCGCCGACGAAATCGCGGTGGTGACCGTGCCACCATGCGCGGTCGCCGTGGCGCCGTTCGAATAGGACAGGCTGAACGACTTGCTCATCGTAACGGTCCCACCCGTATTGGTCCGCGCAATCGAGATCGAGCTTTTGTTGCGGATCTGCCAGTTGGCGTAGGACACCGTAAAATAGTCGGTGTCCCCGATTGTGTTGACTGTTCCGCTTGCCGGGCAGGCGCAGCACAGGCCGACGCCGTTGGTGCCGCCGCTTGGCGGGTCGCCCGGGGCGTTGTCGCTTGGTCCGTTGTCAGACTTTGGCACGGGTCAAAATCCTTTGTATAGACAATGTTCGGTTCAGACGGCGGAACCCGAATTGCGCCACCGCCATGATTGCTGCATCCGGCGTTTCGCCAGCCTCAAAAACTTCACCCGCCCACGGAAACAGGGGATCCGTCAAATAGTGCGGGCCAACGATCAGCCACAGCAGGTAGTGCACTTCGCGCCCCAACGGCGTCTCAAGGCCAATCTCGGCGGCCTGCGCGTCGGCGTCGGCGCGCACGATTGCGACCTCGGTCTCCTTCCAGCCCAGGCGTCTTTCAATCTCCTGCGTGATCCCGGCGATATTCTCGTCGGTCAATCCAGCCCACCCGCCACGCGCCAGACAGGCGTCCACGCGTTGTTTCAGGTGCTCCATCACCTCCGAGGGCTTGCCCATATGGCCGAAGCGCTTGTGATACACTTTCGGAAAGTTACGCTTCAGATCCAGATATCGGGTGCCTGCCTCGGCCGACAACAAACGGCTGAAATGGCCAAATTGCGGGGCCGTGTGAAACCAGCCGCCGAGGAAGGTCATCATGTAGAGGAAGTAGGCGTACTCTTCCTTGAAACTCAGACCAAAAGCGCGCCCTTCCTTGACGGCATGTGCTGCAAGAACCTGACGCCGCTCGCGGTTGAAACCGCGAAACCGGACAGGATCTGCGCGCGGCAACCAGTCTGTTAAATCCCGTTCCAGTCGCGGCCATTGCATGTCGCCCAAAACCTGAAGGTCGCGTTCTTCGAGGCGCAGCGGGGGGCCACTTGTTCCTTCGGCAGGCGCATTCTCAAGATGAAAGACCCGCGCGCATTCGTCGTCTGATGCCGGTGCGATGATGCTGTTGATGACCGCATGCCGCGAGACACACAGGCTTTGCACCCGTTCCGGCCAATCGGCGATGCCGTTGTAGTAGAAATGCGCAACCTCGGGGTCCCAGAAGCGGAAATAGAGGTCGGCGCCATTGAACCTTGGCACCTTGGTGTGCCTGCGGAAATGCGCGCGAACCTGGTCGAGCGCACTGTCAGAGCGCACGAAGACCGCAGCCGAGTTTTGCCACAACGCAGCAATGTCGGGCGCTTTGGAAAAAAGCAGGCGCACAAGGCGTTCGTTGCCCTTCACTTCGGCAATCCAAGGCGCGACCTTGCCAAACTCTTCTTCGGCCTCGCCTGTAAAAAGACAGGACGCCTCAATGTTTTCCGAATCCAGCAGACCAAAGAGGCGCGGCACCTTCGCTGCGTCCAGAATGACGTATGTGCGCTGCTCGCCATCGAACAAGGCCGCCTTGAGATCAGGATGCAGCTCCGCCGACCCGGTTTCCTTCTGGGCGCGGTCCAGCGGAACAATGTCCACAATATCCGTAACGGACAGTTTCATTTCTTGGACGTCGTCGGTCATAAAAATCTTCGTTGCCTATCGGCATAGGCTGGGATTTGCGACGTCCTTTGTCAATTACGGATATGCAGTCTTGACAATAGGTTTTCTGGTCGAGGGTGAAAGGCGACAGAGGCGCAAGCGCATGTTTTTTAGTCTAAAAAACATGTCCTATGGCCGATGTCAGCAAGATCTTTCCCACGTGAACGTCGCGATCGCAGTCAAGCCATACACCCGTATCCCGAGGCGAACTCTGCTTGTCCTGTCAATTCAAGACTGCGCGGTTGGGCCAAAACTCTGAAGTTATCGGCCAAACTGGAAAGCTTGCACAAGCGCTCCGCGACAGCTTGCAGTCTGCACACAACGCAGCAAGCACTCTTACCGACGCGGGGATGGCGGCTTTTCCACCATCACGGATCATGGCGCCGTTTTCGCACCTGTTACTTTGGGCGATGCAGATCACCGTGGCAGAACACGGCACGGACAGCGCCGTCCTGACCCCGGTTCAATTCGCGCGTGATTCGTGCTATGGTAGAATTCTATTTTTGAAGGCTTTTTATAATTCTGTATTTTTACGAGGCGATTTCAGCATGAAATGCCGAAAGAACGTCAAAAATCTTGACGACACGGAAAAGCGGGATTTTGCCCGTGCCTGCAACATGCTCAAGGCCGAACCGAGCATTCTCAACCCGGGCAATCAAAGCCGCTATGACGACTTTGCCAAGGTCCATCTGGATGCGATGTCTGCAGTCGGTGACTGGACGCACGGCGACAGCGCATTTTTTCCCTGGCACCGTGAGATGCTCTACCAGTTCGAGCTTGAACTCGACCGGATGGTGCCGGGCGTCACGATTCCATACTGGGATTGGACGCGCCACCACGACACAAGTGACGACGGGTTTCCGTTTACCTACGATTTCATCGGCGTGGACGGTGACGATACGATGTCCGACGAGGTGCAGCGCGATCCGGGCGCGCCAACGCCTTACCCACACGAATTCGACCCGGAAAACTGGGACGTCGTGGTGTCGGACAACGCGTCGGATTCCGCGAGACTGATACGGCGCTTTGCCGAACGGTCCGATGCGCCGCAACTGCCCGAAAACGATGTTGCGGTGCCGTTTACGTCAAACAGTTTCCGCGATGCACTTGGCGCATCGAATTATGAACAACTGCGCGCCATCAGCGAAGGCGACCACCACAACCTTGTGCACCGCTGGGTCGCCGGGAACATGGTTCAGGCAGCCTCGCCCAATGATCCGGTATTCTTCATGCACCACGCCAATATCGACCGCATGTGGACGATCTGGCAGGAAACCAACCCCGGCTTGCCGCCTTACGTCAACTCGTCTGGTGCAGCGGGTCACGGGCTGAACGACAACATGATCTTCAATTTCCCGGCAGAGCCTGCACCGTGGGCGGGGACCGCACAGCCATCAGACGTGATCGATGCCCACACGATGCATGGTGACAGCGTATGGTACGAGTCCGATATGCCGGAAATTTTCGAGGTGCCATCGGGCACCCTCGATTTCGGCGCGGTGCCCGAGGGTATGACCCAATACCGGGCCGCCAAGTTCCGTGTGCGGACCTGTCGGCCGATGCGGTTCAGGATCGCCGGGCTTCCCGATAACGTCGCCACGAATTTCGATGTTACGCCGCTGGGGACAGAGGTTGCCGTGACCCCCGGTGCCACGCCAGGCGCGCAGGATGTCTTTGTCTGGTTCCAGTTCACGGCGTCTGGACCCTCTGTTGATGCGAACGCGACAATCGAAGCGGATTTTCTCGATGATGAGGGGTATTACGCGGCAACTGAAGGCGGCTCCGTGCCGCTTGGCGCGTGGAACGTGACCCTGACCGCGACCGTTCAGCCGCGCGAAGACAACTCCGTGGTCTTTGTGCTCGACCGCTCGGGCAGCATGGGCGCTCTGGCGGGGGGCGGCAGCACGCGAAGCGCGTTGATGAAGTCCGCCGTCAGCACATTCCACGCGCTCATGGCGACAGGTGACGAGATTGGCGTTGTCAGTTTTGACAACCTGGTCGACGACCTTCTGCCACTGACCAATGCTGGCGCGGGCCTCGGCACGACCCTGACGGGACCCGGGCTTGATCCGCGTGGCAGCACGGCCATCGGACAGGGCATCCAGCTCGGCGCGACCATGTTGTCCGGTGCGACCCACTCCAACCGGTCGATGGTGGTGCTGACCGACGGCAACGAGAACGTGCCGCCCTATGTCGGCGATCTGCCCGCAGGGACAGTGACGAACCGCACTTACGCGGTGGGCTTCGGCCTGCAGGGTCAGGTCAGTGATGCGGTATTGAACGAAATCACGTCGAATACCGGCGGCGATCTGATCATCACGGGCGAACTGACCTCGCAGGATGATGCGTTTCTGCTGACCAAGTATTTCGTGCAGATCCTCGCGGGCGTGACCAGTGCAGACGTTGTTCTGGATCCTGGCGGAACACTGGGTTGGGGATCGAAACACATGATCCCGTTCCACGTGACCGGCGCCGACATCGAGATTGATGTGATCTGCCTCAGCGGATTGCCTCAGATCATCGACATAACGCTCGAAACACCCAGCGGAGACCTGATCCGGCGGTCTGACGCCGGGGCCCTGCCCAACGTCAACTACAGGGTTGCAAACGGTGTCGGGTTCTATCGCATGAAACTGCCCGCGCTCCCCGGCAACCCATCCAAGTCACATGCGGGTGTCTGGAAAGCGCATCTTACGCTGGCCGACCGCGATCAGATCCGCAAGCTCCTGTCGTCGAACGACGCGCTGGCCGGGATCGACGGGCTTGAGGCCATTCTCAAGGAAGGGACACTGCCGTACCATCTGATCGTGCACACACGGTCAAATCTGACATTCTCGGCAAGCCTCGCACAGGCCTCTCTCGAACCCGGTGCGACACTGGGTCTGACAGCCCGGCTGATGGAATATGCGGTGCCCTACCGGGGCAGCGCCGAGGTGCGCGCCGAGGTAACGCGGTCGGATGGCACCGAGACCACCATCGGTCTGGTCGCCGAGCCGGACGATCCGGGCGCCTATTCCGCGTCCCTTGTCGCCACTGCACCGGGCGTCTACCGCGCCAGGGTCCTTGCCTCGGGCGCTTCGAGTGCGGGCGGTGCCTTCACCCGGGAAAAGACCCTCACGGCGTCGATCTTCAAGGGCGGTGATCGCCCGCGGATTGATCCGAACCCGGATGATGACGAGACGCGGCTGCCACCGCACATCTGTCGCCTGCTGGATTGCCTGCTGCGGGACGAAAGTGTCCGCAAGTGGTTCGAGCGGCAGGAGCTTGATTTCGAGGCAATCGCGAAGTGCCTGTTGAGCGCGTGCCGCAAGGCCGGTGTCGACACGAAGGGCGCAAAGACCATCCAACTTGAAAAGAGGCCAGAAATGGACCGTATTGCAGCAGCCGTGCGGAAAGAACTGCTGAGCATCGACCCTGAGAAGATGTTCACGGAGCCCGCCGCGACGACCAAGGCGAAAACGCCACCCGAAGCGGAGCGCAGCACGAAGCCGATGAAGGAACACTTCATGCCGACAGAGGAGGCCATGGCGCGCATGAAGAAGGAAAAATCGGCCAAGCGAAAACCGCGCAAGAAGAAGTAACCAGATACCCTACGACCGCCCGGCCTCGCGCCGGGCGGCGCAATCGCGGTCCCTGCTCCCGAAAACGGGTCGGGCTGGACGCGCGACACATCCGACGCCGAAACGGAAAGGCTCTTCTTTGCGCATCAGCCCGGCATATCGGCAGGGTCTCGGCGCACCTCCACCCACCCGTCATGTGGGCTGGATCCCGTACCGGAACCCGCCCCCGATCTCTGTCCGACAAACCTGAGACTGACCAGCTTGCAAAACGGCATGTTGGACGCGTCAGCGGTTTCCGGTTCGCCTCACCGGTTCAAATCCGCGCAATCGTAAGCCCGCCCCTGGAAATTGCTGCGAACATCATCGCTAACGCCAGCGCTGTAGCTGCAATCGTTGTAAAACGCGAAATGCATCCGGTCGTTCGACACGATCGCCACCACATTCCGCGCGGTCTTTCCGCTTGCCAGCGTGACCTTCTGGGGGTTCCGCCGCGAGCCAAGATCGTACGAAGACCCCGCACCGACATAGAGTTCGTCATCGCGTTCATACCACGCGAAATGCATCTCGTCGTTTGACGACACGAAGGCCAACTCCTCGAGGGTGTAGCCGGGGTCTATCGCGCTGGTGTAAAGTTCTCGCTCGCTGTCAAGGTCAATGCTTGTGCCTGCCGTGACCATCAATTGCGGCCCCGTGGGACGATTGACCTTGTACCATGCGAAATGCATCCGGTCGTTCGCGGAGATATCAAAAATGGCTTCGAAATCACTGCCCGGTATCACAGTCCCGCGCTGAAACTTGCGCGTTGAATCGTGATCCCTGCTGCTGCCGCGCGTGACATAGGTCCCTTCGCGGTAGGCAAAGTGGTAGCGGTCGTTGGCGGACAAATGTGGCGCCGGCAGTCCCACCGTCGCCCGGACATAAGCGTAGTAAAGTGCGTGTTCCAGATCGTAGGAACTGATGGACGGGCTGTTGACCAGTGCCACACCGTAATGGTTGTTGGGCAGACGGATGAACGCCGCAGCATAGCCGCGATACGATCCGCCATGACTGACCCACTGTGTCAGACCTTCTTGCGGAAAATGATCACCCGTCACCGCACCGTTGAATATCAGGGCCGTCTTGTAGTTGTTCGTGTCTTCCATACGCTCTCGTATTCCGCGGGGAACAACCGTTCTGCTGTAGCCGTATACCTTGGCAAAGCGCGCGAGTTGGCGGACGCTCATGTGGATACCGCCCTGAGGGATGCAATACCCCGGGTCACCCGCCACCCCGATAAGCGCGCGTGGGCTGGAATAACGCTTGGCATAGGCATTCGCGGGCAGGTTACTGACCGGAGAGCATACAGGCTGCGCGCCGGAATATATCTTCGGAAAGAAGACATCTTTCAGGTACCGGTCCAACAGCCCGTGGTATTCATCACGCACCGCATTGAAATAGGCCGTGCCGGTCTTGTTGCGATGCCTGTCATGTATGCGAGCCGTCTCTGACGGATAGGCAATGTGCGGGATGAAAAATCGCATCAGTGAAATGTTTTCGTTGTTGTACTGATAGCTGCCGCCCGGCGACGTCGTTCCCAGCGCCAGCGCGTGTTCCAGCGTGGAGCGATCACCGGTTGGGTCGAACTCATCATCTCCTTGGTATCCCCGCAGTCCGGTTCGATGCAGCAGGACGTCTCGGAACGTGAGGCCCTGCAGCTTGTTGCGAAACCGGCTCTCGAGACCCTCGGGCAGGTAAGGCAGGATCTCCGTATCAAGCTGCTGGTTGACCGTGCCATCGGCGATGGGCTCGTCACGGATCAGGTTCAGAAAGGCCGTGCTCGAGATCAGTTTGCTGACGGACCCGAGGTTGCTGACAGTGTCGATCGTAAACCGGACGTTGCCATCCCCCGGCGCCTGCGCATACCCGCCAGACCCCTTTGCGATTGTGGCTTCGGGACTGACGAGGGCAAAGGCATATCCCTTGGTGCGCCCGTTCAGTCGGGCATGCATGAAATTCTGGAAGGTGCTGACCGAAACATCCGTGTCCGCGCCTGCAGACGGGATATAGGCGAGCCCAAATGTGGCGGCCACGGCTGTTTGGCGCAGAAAATTCAGAAGGCTGCGGTGTGGAGACGTTATAAGGTGTTGCATCATAAATTTCCTTGGTGCGGGAAAAACGACTGATTTTGCATCCGTTCCTGCCGCTCGTACTGTTTTGATCAAATACCGCTGGCGCGCCGCATTCTCAGCCCGGCTGGCAGAGGCGTGGCGCGCCTTTGCGCGCGCGGGATCGCAGGCCAAACAAACCGCCAAACGCGATCATCAACAACCATGCCGAGGCAGGCAACGGTACAGCAGGAGGGCCGGCAGAAGGGGTGTAGGATACGAAGTTCTGCTGCGAAAACCCAAAGAACATGTCAGCCGTTTCCCCGGCTTCCAGGGTGAGCACAACGAGAAAGTCGTGCTCAGCCGTCAGTGACGCCTCGGTCAGGCCCGGACCTGCAAGGGCGGTCGCTCCCGCGGTAAACTGCATCCCCAGAACGCCATTGTCGGTGTTAAACAGCCCTTCGGTCACGGTGGCCCCATCGCCAATCTCCGACGTGGTTTGCTGGTAGTCCGACGCGCTAAAATAGGACAGTGCCGAAGCGTCGATGCCGGAAAAGAGAATCTCGTACGTTGTCGACGTGCGGGCAAATCCGTCCGCTCCGGAATACCGGGACAACAGATACGCATCAAAGTAACCCCGGATCAGGAATGAAATACGGTCGTTGGTGATATTCTCAAAAGTGGTCGTGCGGGAGATCGAATAGCCCGACAGTGCTTCGGCAGGCGCAGGCGACGACGTGATGCGCGCCTGTGCGAGGCCGCTGCGCGTCACGTCCCGCTCGCCTATGGCAAAAGCTGCCACATCTGCACCGCCATCCTGCACTGACCTCGCTTCGATGTCGTACTGCGCGTCGGCAAATTCGGTGGGGTCTGCACGGTTGGTCCTGAATTGACCAAAATTCGCGAAAGGCGTTACCGGCGTACATGCAGAGCATCCAACGGTAACGTCACTGACATCGACAGCCAAAACCGCATCCGCCGCATCGATGGCGCTGTCGCGATCTGCGCTGAACGTCGGGCCGCTGGTCCGGTTCGTGATGCCTGAAGGCGATGACCCGGCCTGTACGGTGAAGCCTTGCTGCACCGACAGGAAGCTGAGCGCATCAATCGGGGCCGCTAAGGCCGATGTTGTCCAGATGCTGAAAAGCAGGGTGGTGATCAAGGCGTACGATGCTTTGAAGCGACCGGAGCCAAACAGGCTGGCGAATTTGCAATACTGGGTCACGTGAAATTCCTTGCATAAAAAAATGGTCCCGAAGGCGCGGATCGGGCGCGCGCGCCACCGTTTTCGAAACGTATCACGGGGTGTGGCCGCGCTAGCTGACCAAGTTCTGAACATTCTCTGACCATCGCCGGTGGCGACTTACAGCGAACACGGCGGCGGTTCGCTTTACTTGGCGTCCGGAATTGAGGAAAATGGCTGGAAAATCAAAGGCCCAGCGATTTCCCCATGCGCTTTCAGTTTTTGAATTTCATTCTTGACGAAGAAAGGCGCGAGCTCATTCAAGGCGACGCGCCGGTCAGGATATCGCCCAAGAATTTCGAAGTGTTGCTGTACCTGGTCGAGAACCGGGACCGTATGGTGCCCAAATCGGAGTTGATGACGCGGTTCTGGGCGGCCAATACAAGTGAGGCGGCGCTGCAAAAATCGATCAGCCAGCTGCGGCGCAGCTTTGCCGTCGGTGGGCAGACGCCCGAAATCATAAAGACATATCACGCGCGTGGGTTCCGTTTTGTTGCCGGCCCCGAGGCGCGCGAGAAAACGCCGGAACACGCGGGCATCGCAGAAATTCGGCTGGGAGAACAACGCTTTGTCACCCTGCTGTGCGCTTTGGTGCCTGATGACGCAGCGGACGATCACTCTGCCCAAACTGACGTGATGGAGCACGCCAGAGCACTGATCGAGCAACACGGCGGACGGCTTTTACAATCACTGATCAACGGATTTATCGCCAGTTTTGGCAGTGCGCCGGTTTTCGAGGATTCCGCGCGGCTCGCATCGCATTGCGCCCTTGCTTTGGGCAATGTCGCGGGGATGTCGTGGCGGATCGGGCTGGACAGCGGCGCGCTGGCACACGAAGACAGGCCCAGACACGAAAGCTGGGCGTTGCCGGGTGTGTTGGAACGGGATGTCGCCAAACTGGCCGAAAGGGCAAACCCGGACGAAATCCTTCTCAGCGGCGCGGTCCTCGACCAAATACGGGACGAAGCCGAAATCGAGACTGCTGGACCCGTGCACCGCCTTATATCGGTCGGTACACTTCGGAGTGGTATCCCCGCTCGACCGCGCAAGCGGATCAGCCGCTATGTCGGGCGCGCACCGGACCTGAATTTTCTGCAAACCCAACTGGATCTGGCCACAAGCGGACAAGGACAAGCTGTGGCCTTGAGTGGCCCGCCCGGAATTGGCAAATCGCGCATGGTGCAGGAATTCCTCGCGCGATTGGACAAGGACAGTCATCGATGCGAATTGGTGTACTGCCTGCCCGGTTTGCGAAATTCGCCTTATGCATCACTGGGTGCGCTGTGCCGCAATCTTTCCGCTGCGCCATCGGACAACGTCTTGCGCGACGATGTTGATGCAGCCCTGTGGCGGTTGCTGATTGACCGACCGGAGCGTTCGGACGCGGCGCGGTTGGCTGACATGTCCGACCGCCACCGGCAACAGCGCACGCTTTCGATCCTTTTGCGCGTGTTGGACGAGTTGTTCGAAAATGCCGCGCTGGTCTTGGTCTTTGAAGACATCCATTGGTTGGACACGGCGTCGCGATCTCTCGTCTCTCTGCTGCTTCGCGAGGCGGAGCGCAGGGCATGGATGATCCTGATGACGACACGACCTCAGGACACCCCACCACCCACCGAACGCACCCTGCAATTGGCGCCGCTGACAAAAGCGGAAAGTGCCAGCCTTTTTGAAGACGCGGCGGACGGTGTCGACCTGTCCTCGAAGCAATTGCAGGCGCTTCTGGACCGCGCCGATGGCAATCCGTTCTTCATCGAGGAACTAGCCTTGACCGCCGTGTCGGGCGGCGACCCCGTGACCCATGTTCCCAACACGGTCCAAGCCGTCATCGCCGCGCGCATCGGCAACCTTGATGTTGCGGCGCGCCAAATTCTCTATGTGATCGCCGTGCTGGGAACCCCTGCCGAACCCGGGCGCGTCGCGGCATTAGTACGGCAAACGGAACATGAGGTTGCGGCAACCGCCGACATGTTGATCCGCATGAAATTCTTGATCCACGATCCCCGCGGATATGTGTTCGACCACATGCTGATCGAGGACACCGCCTATGCGATGATCGACCGGAAAGACCGACGCGCCTTGCATGCCGAAATCGCCGCCTTGATGGAAGCATCGGAGATCCTGGAACGGCCAGAACGACTGGCTTGGCACCATCAAGAGGCTGGCAACATAACGCGAGCGATTGAGTTCTGGACCGCTGCCAGTCGCGGCGCAATCCACCGTGCGGCATGGGCGGAAGCCGCAAATTTTGCCGACAGCGGACTGGCTCTTGTCCGGTCGGATAGCAAAGACGCGGATTCATCACAGTTGAATCTGCTGTTGTGCAAGGCGCCGTCCCTGATCGCGCTCAAGGGGTTTCCGGCGCCGGAGGTTGGCGCAGCCTACGCACGCGCAAGCCAGCTCAACCAGCGCGTTGGCAGCCCGAAAACCGAGATCCGCGTGCGCGTCGGTCAGTGGATCAATACCTGGGTCCGGGGCGAGTTGACGGCGTCGTTGGGTCACGCCGATGCGCTGGTTGCCCTGTCGCGGCAGTTCCCCGATCCGGCGCTCGTGTTGCAGGGCCATGCAAGCCGGGGCCAGGTGCTGATGCATATGGGGCAACTCGGCCAGGCATCTGACCAATTGCAGCTGGGATTGGACGCGATCCAGGATGAGCCGCCCAAGACACCGCAAGCCCAGAACGCAGCCGTGTCCTGCGCAGCATATGCATCCTGGGTGGCAGGTATGATGGGTCACAGCGATCAGGCTCTGACCCTTGTCGAGCGATCCCTTGAACTGTCTATGCTGCGCGATAACCCCTACGCCGTTGCCATCCACAACGCCCTTTGCCTTGAGACGTTCATGTTTCTCGGTGATGTCGCGATGTGCCTCGATTATTCAAACAGAGCCATCGATGTCAGCACCGACAACGACTACACGTTTTGGTTGGGCACTGGGCTGGTGATGCGAGGGTGGTGCCTTGGACAAAGCAACGACTTTGAAAACGCGCTGACCACGATAAGCGAAGGCATCACGATGTTCGCCGGTACAGGTGCCGGCGTTCAGTTGGCAAATTGGCACGGGCTGCATTCGGAAGTTCTGCTGAGATCCGGTGATGACGTAGCTTCGATGGCCACTGCTGAACGCGCATTGACCTGCGCCAAAGCTGTTGGAGACATCTATTTTTGTCCACGGATTCACAGCACCATGGAACATGCGCTGGCACGGCTCAATCGCCCGAAGGATGCAAAGGCTGAAAGTCAAAACGCATATGCATTGGCGGCCAAGTTCGCAATGTGTTCTCAAGCGATTAATCTGAACATTGCCCGCTGAGCACGACGGCAGGTCTTGGTGCCTTCCCGCCTGACCCGCATCACCATGGGTTTTGCATCGACCTCTTCGGCATCTAAAATTTCCAAAAGAATTTCAGCCCAGAGCGACCAGCGCGCTATCAACTCCGGTATTGCCCAATAGCCTGCGACAGCAGCCCCCGCGACAGATGTTACACATATCTGCCGAAGTGTCGGACCGAGCTGCCTTATTGTTCTCCGGTCTGGATCGCAACGCTTTGGCTCGCAACTGCCCCGGATTCGAAGCTGCGCAGCGGTGATCCCTTGCCTTTGCCGACTGATGGCCGAGGTTTTGCCAACCTCTCCAGCACGCCGAAAGGCCGCGACACGCTGCTCTGCAGAGCGTTGAAAAGGCCGAATATTCTAAATCAGGGGGGTGACCGCACGGCTTCTTATAACTATTTCAGTAATAACCTGTATGGATATAAGATATGAACGAACCCCAAGCATACGAAAAACCCAGCGTCGCAGTCGATCTTGCGATCTTGACTGTGATGGACGGCGACCTCTGCGTCTTTCTGGTGAACCGTCTTGCAGACGATGTGCCGGGCTGGGCGATGCCGGGTGGTTTTGTTCACATCGACGAAACCCCCGAAGACAGCGTAGCCCGGGTCTTGGCGCAAAAGGTCGGCGTAGGGGACGTCCATTTCGAACAACTGGCAACCTACGGCGCTTTGGAGCGCGACCCGCGCGGGCGGGTGATCAGTATCGTGTATCTGGCGCTGTGTCCGGCTGACGTGCTTGATGGCCATGAACTTGCGCGCATCATCATCGATTGGGCCGGTGAAATTGGCGGCCCGGCGCGCGTGGAACGGAATGGCGTGCCTCTTTCGCTTGCCTTTGATCACGCCGCCATCCTTGGCGATGTGGTCAAGCGCTTGCGAGGCAAGCTGGATTATTCAAGCATCGGTTATGCGTTTTTGCCCAAGCGGTTCACGCTGCGCGATGTGCAAGAGGTGCACGAAGCCATCCTCGGCAGGCCTCTGAAAAAACCACCGTTCCGGCGCAAGTTGCTGGATCGCGGCATGATCGTTCCAACAGGCGAGTTTGAAACCGGCGGCGCTTACCGCCCCGCTGAACTGTACGAGGTAAAGCCAGAGGAGTGAGGACCATGGCACAAATCAAACGCTATATCGTCGCCAACCAGTTGCGGGCCGAAGTTTCGCAGCACATTCAGTATTTCCACAAAGGGGAACTCAAGAAATCCGGCAAAGGGCTTTCATTCTGGTTTGATCCAAATGGCGCTTCCCTGAACGAGATTCCGATGAATGACCGCGAATTGATCTTCATGATCAAAGGACAGTCATCTGATTATCAGGATCTGGCTGTCCAGGGCTCTGTCATCTGGCGGGTGAGCGATGCAGACAAAATCGCCGCGCGCGTGGATTTCGGGATCGACATCAACAAGGGCGTCCGCCTGAGCAAGCCCGAGGAGCAGGTCAAATCCGTATTGACCGGTTTGGTGCGCGAATTCGCCGATGCGTACCTGAAAGACAAAGGTGTCCGCCACTTGCTCGAAGCAGGGTTGTCGCCTGTCCAGGCGGCAATCGCTGCCGGTTTCGATGCCGACCCCACTTTGGAGGCCATGGGGCTTGAGGTTGTCAGCATCCGTGTGTCTGCCTTGTCCCCGAGTTCGGAACTTCATCGCGCCTTGCAGGCTCCGACTTTCGAAAGTCTGCAGCAAAAGGCGGATGAGGCAACTTTCTCACGCCGCGCCCTGGCGGTCGACAAAGAACGGGCCATTGCGGAAAACGAGTTGCAAAACCAGATTGAGCTGGCCGCGCGTCGCAAAGATCTGATTGCACGCGAAGACGCGAACGCACGGTCTGAGGCCGAGGCATTGGCTGCTGCAAACCGTATCTCGGTTGAAGCGGATGCCGAGGCCAAGATCGTGAGCGCCGAAGCCGAAGCCAAACGCATTCGCGCGGTCGAACAAGCGGCCGCCGACATGGAAAAGGCCCGAATGGCTGCCATCGCCGACGTGCAACCTGCGGTCATGTTCGCCCTCGCCGCGCAAGAGTTCGCAGGCAAGCTGGAAAAGATCGACAGCTTGAACGTGAGCCCGGACATGCTGGCCGGGATCGTGCAACAGGCCAGGTTGCTGATGGCGCCCAAAGCGATGGACAAGTGAGATGAGCAACCTGAACCCGCGTGTCGTGTTTGTGTCCCGCGAGACCGAATATGCTGCCCTGCTGGCCAAGCACGGCACACGGGGGCAGGCCGAATTCTTCCTGTCCACCCGCGGTCAGAAAATTGATGAACTGGAGTTGCGGGATGCGTTGCAATCCCGCGCACTTGCAGCCGCAAAGGAGGCCGTGCCGGCGAATTGGTCCTTTGTCCATGTGGTCCGTGAGGATTTGAACCGCTTTCTGTTTCGTCCCGAAGACATCATTGTCCCCATCGGGCAAGACGGGCTGGTCGCAAATATCGCCAAGTATCTGGATGGCCAACCGGTGATCGGTGTCTCTCCCGATCTGGCGTCGTCCGAAGGCGTGCTGACCCGCCACGCGGTTGACCGCCTGCCCGGACTGTTGAAATCGGCAGCGCATGCCGATGTGGACGTTCAATCAAGGGCGATGGTTCAAGCCACCGCAGGCGAAGGTTTGTCCTTGCTGGCCTTGAACGAGTTGTTCATCGGACATCGCTCGCACCAATCAGCGCGGTATGTCGTGCAGGCAAACGGGGCTGAGGAATTTCAATCCTCCAGCGGGATGATCGTCGCCACGGGCACTGGTCTCACAGGTTGGGCCAAGTCGATCATGACCGCCACCCATCGTTCGTTTGACATCGCCCCCGAGGATAACCGCGCCGCTTTCTTCGCCCGCGAACCCTGGCCCAGCCGGACCAGCGGATGCCAAATTGCAGCAGGGGAATCAGTGGGGACCAGCAACTATCGATGCTGTCACGCATCAATGAGGGCGGAGTGATCTTTGCAGACGGTATCGAACAAGACTTCTTGTCCTTCGATTGGGGAGTTCGAGCGCAAGTCAGCCTCGCCAAAAATCGACTGTCCCTGGTTGTTTGAACTGGGCTGCGGGACAGACCTGAGCCGTTGTAAAATGAGGCGGCCACTATTTTGTCTTAGCCCCGTAAAACTGTGCCACTATTTCAGTGTCACAGGAGATTTTGAC
>CAZRUV010000005.1:41787-79411 GCA_964603315.1 uncultured Rhodobacterales bacterium | reverse complement strand
CCCAACATCATGAAGGCCAAGAAAAAGCCGCTGGATGAGAAAACACCTGCCGATTACGGCGTCGATGTCTCCCCGCGTCTGGAAATCGTGAAAACCGGCGAGCCCGAAGCACGTGCGGCCGGGATCAAGGTGGGCTCGGTGGACGAGCTTGTGGAGAAACTCAAAGAAGCGGGGGCTGTGTAATGGCTGTTCTTCTTCTCGCAGAAATCAATGACGGCGCGCTGGCCATGGACGCCACCGCCAAGGCTGTGACAGCGGCTGGCGCCCTGGGCGACGTGACCGTGCTGGCCACCGGCGCCACATGCGCGGATGCAGCGGCCGAAGCGGCCACGATTGACGGCGTGGCCAAGGTGCTGTGCGCCGAAGATGCGCTTTATGGCAAACGGCTGGCAGAGCCCGTCGCGGACCTGATCGTGTCGCTGGCCGGTGATTACGAGCACATCGTGGCCCCTGCCACGACGGACGCAAAGAACATCATGCCCCGCGTGGCCGCACTGCTGGATGCGATGGTGATTTCGGATGCGACCGCTGTCGTGGACGCCAACACGTTCGAACGCCCCATCTATGCGGGCAACGCCATCCAGACCGTGAAATCCGGCGACGGCAAGAAGGTCATCACCTTCCGCACGTCCACCTTTGACGCGGCTGGCACAGGCGGTTCGGCGGCTGTCGAAACCATCGGTGCCGCGGGCAATCCCGGCCTGTCCTCCTGGGTCGAGGACAAGGTCGCGGAAAGCGACCGGCCCGAGCTGACATCGGCGGGCGTCGTTGTGTCCGGCGGGCGTGGCGTAGGGTCCGAAGAGGACTTTGCCCTGATCGAAAAGCTGGCGGACAAGCTGGGGGCTGCCGTGGGTGCCTCGCGCGCCGCGGTCGATTCCGGTTACGCACCGAACGACTGGCAGGTGGGTCAAACCGGCAAGGTTGTGGCGCCAGACCTGTATGTTGCTGTCGGCATTTCGGGTGCGATCCAGCACCTTGCCGGCATGAAGGACAGCAAGGTCATCGTCGCCATCAACAAGGACGAAGAAGCGCCGATTTTCCAGGTTGCGGATTACGGCCTTGTCGCGGATCTCTTCGACGCTGTTCCGGAACTGGTTGAAAAACTGGGCTGATGCAGCGCTGAAACGCGTCAGAACCGCCGCAGTCCCTGCGGCGGTTTTTCTATGTCATGTCCTTGAGCGCATCGAGCAGGGCGTCGGCAATTTCGCGGTGTGCCATGGGCCCCAGCATGGTCCCGGCAGAGGTGGCATCCATTTCGGGAAACACCATGCCTTCGGTCCCTGCCGCCCGCGCCTCATCTGATGCCACGACGCTCACGAGACGCGTCACGAGCGGTTCGATTTCGGCCAGCATACCGCGGGTGACAAAGGCGGGATCGGCGTCAAAATCCGTCGCCTCATCGCCCGGCGCATGATCACTGGCCCAAAGCAGGATCGTCTTGCCCGGGATCTGGCTGAGGACAAGGCGCATCCGCGCCAGCCATGCGGTGCGCAATTCGTCCAGAACGGCGTCAAAGCGGTCCGGCGAAACGAGATGCAGGCGTTGCAGCATGTGGTTGCAGAAATTGAACTCGGCAAAGTCCACTTCGCGGTAGATTGTGCGCAACAGGGCCGACGCCTCGATGAACCGGTCATTGCGGCGCGGATGCACCTTGTAGAACCGGTTGGACATGTTCCGCGGGCTGGTGACCTGCAGGACCGTGACCTTGGCACCGATGGCCATATCGCGCAGCATCGGATCGCCGGCATAAAGGTCAATGCCGCCGTTCACGCAGCCGAAATTGACACATGTCAGCGGCAGATCCTGCTCGACCAGCGCGGGAAAAGGCGTTTCAACGTATTTGCCATAGGTGGTTGTCCCGCCAAAGAACGCGACATATGGCCCGGTCAGTGACCGCTTTGGCCCGCGAAACAGGATCTTGGACGTCCCGTAGCGGCACGGCAGATAGTCAAGGCCACCCGGCCCCAGTGTATCAAAACTCATGATACCCACTCATTTGTTACTCACCCGAGGGCACTATGGCAGCGGTGCCTTTCCCAATCCCTAACAGAGAACGACAATTTCATGGCCTTGGCGGCCCTTGCCCCTCATCATGACCTGACTCTATGGTGCGCTGGACAACGAGGGGCGGGACATGGACATCAAATCGGTTGGGATCGTCGGCGCCGGTCAGATGGGCAATGGCATTGCCCATGTCATGGCGCTCGCGGGTTACGACGTGATGCTGAACGATGTGTCCGACGATGCTCTGACCCGGGGTCTGGCAACCGTGGAACGAAACCTGGACCGGCAGGTGTCGCGCGGCAAGATCGAAGCGGACGCCAAGGCCGATGCGCTGAAGCGCATATCCACGACACTGACGCTGACTGAACTGGGCGCGGCGGACCTGATCATCGAAGCGGCAACCGAGCGCGAAACGGTCAAGCAGGCCATTTTCGAGGACCTGCTACCGCATCTGCAGCCGCATACGATCCTGACATCGAACACATCTTCGATTTCCATCACGCGCCTCGCGAGCCGCACGGACAGGCCGGAAAAGTTCATGGGGTTTCACTTCATGAACCCCGTGCCGGTAATGCAGCTCGTGGAACTGATCCGGGGCATCGCGACGGACACCGAAACATTCGACGCCTGCAAGGCTGTGGTCGACAAGCTGGGCAAGACGGCGGCTACGGCCGAAGACTTCCCGGCCTTCATCGTGAACCGCATCCTGATGCCGATGATCAACGAGGCCGTCTACACGCTCTACGAAGGGGTGGGGTCGGTTCAGTCCATCGACAGTTCGATGAAACTGGGCGCGAACCACCCGATGGGACCGCTGGAGCTTGCGGATTTCATCGGGCTCGACACCTGTCTTGCAATCATGAACGTGCTGCATGATGGATTGGCGGATACCAAGTATCGCCCCTGCCCCCTGCTCACCAAATATGTCGAAGCCGGGTGGCTGGGCCGCAAATCAGAACGGGGGTTCTACGATTATCGCGGCGAGGTGCCTGTCCCCACCCGGTGACGGTTTCCGATGCGGAAACCGGTTGGAAATCGACACGATTTCCCGCGCAAGGCGCGTTCGTTTTCCGTGTCGGAAAACAGCCGGATTTTGCGTCAAAATCCGACTAGCCCTTCAGTGACAGCGTGTGATCCCGCAACCAGGCCATGAAACCACGCGGGTCATCTTTCCATCCGGTGACAAAGTCCGGGTCCAGCGGGTGTCCGACCACCGGCCCTTGCGGTTTGTTCAGCGAATGCACGATTTCGTGCAGCAGGAGCCCCTGCCGGATCATCGGCGATACCTTGTTCGCGATCTGGTAGGCGCGACTGTTCTGGCCGGGGAATTTCATCGGCAACACCGTGGCACCCGAGCGTCGGATCAACTGCGCGGTGAACACGTTCCATTCCCCCTCGACCGCGGGGCCCCACCAGGTTTCCGAGGCCGCCACAACGCCAGACGGAAAAAGCGCGACGACACCGCCATCCTTGAGGTGCTGCATCGCCTTGGCGCGCATCTCGACGCCCTTGCGCTGCGCATCCTTGTCGTGTGGAAACGGCACGGGGATCATGTAGCTGCCTGCCACTTCGTCAATGGCCGTCAGAAGCGACCGGGTCAGAATGCGGTAGTCCGGCCGCACCCGGCCAATCAGGTCCGCAAAGATCATACCATCCACCATCCCGTGGGGATGGTTCGCCACAACGATCAGCGGACCCTCCTTGGGGATCCGGTCCAATTGCACCTGCGGGGTCGTGAGCTCGATCCCCATCACATCCAGGCACGCCCGCCAGAACGCCTGGCCGGACGGCGCGCCCTTGCGTTCGAACTTGCGGATCAGCCGCAGGATCGTCAGCTTGCCTGTGAACGCCTCCATGACGCGGATAAAGCTGGCTTTCCACGGATCATCAAAGGTCGACGCATATGACAGGCTGCGCCGGTCATATTTGTGAAACGACACCGTCTCAGGCTTGGCAAGATTGCCAGCGTTGTGCGTGCTGTCCACCAAAGCGGTCGTACCTCGTTGACGTTTTTTGGCCCGAGTCAGGCCTCTTCCCCGAATTTGTCGGCCACCAGAGCCTCCAGCGCATCGGCCAGAGCCTCAGCATCCGGGCCAGACGTTTTAATGTCAATAAAACTACCCTTCGGCGCTGCCAACATCAAAAGTCCCATAATGCTGTCACCTGCGGCAGACATGCCATCCTTGATAACATCCGCATGCGCGTCGAACCCTTCGACGACTTCAACCAGTTTGGCCGAAGCACGGGCGTGCAGGCCTTTGATATTCAGGATTTCCAAAGTGCGCGTCGGCATCGTTCAGGTGTCTGTGCTAATATTCTGGCTGTCGATATACTTCTTGCCCGCGTTCAGTGCCGCGCGCACCGCCGCACTTACGTCATGATGACGGCTTTTGGCCAGCTTAATCAGCATGGGCAGGTTCGCCCCGTAGAGAATCCGCCGATTGGAGGGCTTGCACGCCAGCAAGCTCAGGTTCGACGGCGAGCCACCGAAAAGATCGGTCACCACAACGACACCGTCCCCCTGATCCACGTCATTGGCCGCCGTACAGATTTCGGCCTCCTTGGCGGCGCGGTCGTGATCCGCCTCGATCGCGATGGCGCGGATGCCGGGCTGTTTGCCCACCACATGTTCAATGGCCTTGAGGTATTCGCCCGCAAGGCCGCCATGCGCGACGATCACTACTCCGATCACACCGAGGCCTCACTGCGTTGACCGCGAACCAGTTCGCGGTGGCGAATAGACACCTGCCAGCCCGCCTCTGCAAGGGCCTCTGCCAGGGCTTCGGCCATGGCAACGGACCTGTGTTGCCCGCCGGTACACCCGAAGGCAACCGAGAGGTGCGATTTGCCCTCTTCGAGATAGGCGGGCAGCAACCACAGGATCATGTCCCGCACCTGCGCGGCAAAGGTGTCTGCGCGCGGGTCGGTCGCGATGAACGCCTGCACCTCCGCCGCCTGCCCTGTTGCCGCGCGCAAGGCGGGTACCCAATACGGGTTTTTCAGAAACCGGCAGTCAAAGACCATGTCGACCGATCGCGGCAACCCGCGCTTGTAGCTGAAGCTTTGTACCGAGACGGCAAGTTGCGACTGATCGCCCGGGGAAAACCAGTGCTCCACCTCGCTGCGCAACTGGTGCACGTTCAGCCTGGACGTGTCGATCAGGACATCAGCCTGGGTCCGGAGCGGGGCCAGAATTTCCAATTCCCGCTGCACGCCCGCCTCGACACGGTCGGTTGCAGCCAGCGGGTGACGGCGCCGCGTTTCCGAAAAGCGGTTGAGCAGGACATCCGTGGCGCAATCCAGATACAGCAATTCCGGCGTGAGACCGGGTTTCGATGCGATGAGGCCAATGGCGTCTGTCACGGCGGCGACGGAAAAATCGCGTGTGCGCGGATCAATCCCGAGGGCCAGCGGCTTGGTCCCGTCCGGGTCGTCAAGCAATGCGTGCACCAGCCGCAGCGGCATATTGTCGATGGCCTCGTAGCCCAAATCCTCCAGCACGCGAATGGCGCTGGTCCGGCCCGCACCAGCGGGTCCGGTCACCAGCACGACGCGGCGTGCCTTGGTTTGGGCGTCGTTCATTCCCGGGTGCTCCTTCCGGATATGAGATATTGCGCAAGCGCGGCGGGCCAAGCCGGGCTCTCCACTTTGTGCAGTTGCGGCACCTCTCTGTCCAGCAATTTGATGCTGCGCTGCGGCGGAAGCCGCTCCGTCTCGACCGAATTCAGGTCAATGGCGGCGCAGATCGGAGCCGGTGCCGCATCGGCCTGCAAGAGGCCAATGCCGCGCGCTTCAATCAGGCCCGCGATCGTCGCCGGTGCCTGGCCCCAGAGCGCGCCCTCGTGAATATAAAGCTCGGTCTGGTCATCAGAGATGAGCGTCGCGCCCATGCGGATCAATTGCAGAGCAAGGCTGGATTTTCCGCTGCCGGAGGCGCCCTGGATCAACACGCCGCGCGGGCCAAATGCCACCGCGCTCGCATGGACCCGCATCATGACGCGTCAGACCGGCAGGCCCACGACAAACCGCGCGCCGAGCGGCTCCGAGGTCAGGTCGGCGTCCGTGGGCCGGATATTCTCGGCCCAGATCACGCCGCCATGGGCTTCGACAATCTGTTTCGAGATCGCCAGACCAAGGCCGGAATTGTTGCCGAAATGCTCTTCCGGGCGCTGCGAATAGAAGCGTTTGAAAATCTTGGTGAGGGCCTGATCGGGGATGCCCGGCCCGGTGTCTTCGACAACAACAAGCACCCGGTTTTCGCGTTTGCGGGCCCAGACCCGGATCGCGTCGCCGTCTTCGCAGAACGAAATCGCATTGGTGATCAGGTTGACGAACACCTGCGCCAGACGTGCCTCGAGCCCGTGCACCTGAATGGGCGCGGGCGGCAGGTCGGTGATGAACTCGATGCCCTTGCCGCGCGCATCCTCGCCGAGATACTGGCTCAGATTGCCCAGCATTTGCAGCAGGTTGAACGCCTCTTCCTCTTCCTTGACCAGTTCGCTGTCAAGCCGGGACGCGTTCGAGATATCGCTGACCAGGCGGTCAAGGCGACGCACGTCATGTTCGATGACGTCCAGAAGTTTTTCGCGATGATCGTCGCGCTTGACCATGCGCAATGTGCCAACGGCCGAACGCAGCGAGGCCAGCGGGTTCTTGATTTCATGCGCGACATCGGCGGCAAACTGTTCGTTGCCGTCGATACGGTTGTAGAGCGCCGAGATCATGCCGCGCAAAGCGCCCGACAGGCGGCCAATTTCGTCCGGACGCGCGGTCAGATCGGGAATGCGGATGCGGCCCGGGTTCACCTTGCGCGCATTCTTGTCGCGGCCGAGTTCTGCTGCCGCAGCCAGATCGGCCAGCGGGTTGGCAATGGTGGAGGCCAGCACAAGGCTGAGCCCGATCGACACCAGCGTGGCGATGACGAACATCTGCAACACGCGCTCGCGTTCGCTGCGCACCAGCGTGTCAATCTCGCCCGACGCGCTGGTCAGCGCGACTGCACCTATGGCCGTCGCGCCCTGCTCGATCGGCGTCACGATCGCAAAAAGCTGCGCACCTTCCGCGTTGATCACGTTGCCAACTTGCGTTTCACCGGCGAGACTTGCCGCAATCAGCCCGCGCAACTGTTCTTCGACCGGAGCCTGCTGCGCGCCACCGTTGCTGGAAAACGGCGCTGAAACCACGGACCACAACCAGGTCAGGCCGTCGGTCAGGACCGCCTTGCCCTTTGGTTGTTCCACTTCATTGCTGATCTCGAGGCTGCCCATGGTCTGAGCCGCGAGACGTTCATTGCTATCAAAGACATAGACGTCCTTGCCCGTGCTGACATCAAGCCCGGCGAGCGTCGCGTCGAGGTCAACCCCGTCGCCGCTGGACAGGCTGACGGGGGCGCCGGTGGGCAGCTGCGCCTCGATCACATCGGCAACCAGTTCGGCCTGTGCAATCACGCCCGAAATCCGCTGGACCGCGAGGCTATCCCGAGTGGAATTGAGATAGAGGATGCCCGCCACAAGGACGTTCAACGCAATCAGGTTGAAGGTGATGATCTTGCGCGCCAAGGGCGAGCTGCGCAGTGACACGAGGCCGCGCCGCGCACGGGTGTCCCGCATTTCCGAAGACGACACGCGTTCTGGTGCAACCCAGTCTTCACCGAGCACCACATCGCCGTCTCGCATTGGTCGCGTGCCTGTATCTCGCACTGCGCGTTCCTAGCCTGCTGTCAAAGGGCCCCTAGCGGCCCTTTGCGTGCATCGTTCTGATGCGTCTTATTCTTCGTTGTAACGGTAACCGATGCCGTAGAGCGTCTCAATCGCCGAGAAGGTATCGTCGGCGGTGCGCATCTTTTTGCGCAGACGCTTGATATGGCTGTCGATGGTCCGGTCATCCACATAGACCTGATCATCATAGGCCACGTCCATCAGTTGATCGCGGGATTTGACGAAACCGGGACGCTGCGCCAGAGCCTGCAGCAACAGGAATTCGGTCACGGTCAGCGAGACGTCATTGCCTTTCCAGCTGACCGCGTGGCGCAGCGGATCCATCCGCAGATCGCCCCGTTCCATCACCTTGGTTTCCTCGGTCACGCCGACCTCTTCGCTGGCGACGGCGTCCTGACGGCGCAACAGCGCACGGATTCGTTCGACCAGCAAACGCTGCGAAAAGGGTTTTTTCACATAGTCATCGGCGCCCATGCGCAGACCCAGCACCTCGTCAATCTCATCATCCTTGGACGTGAGAAAGATCACCGGCATCGTGGTTTTCTGACGCAAGCGCTGCAACAGATCCATGCCGTCCATGCGCGGCATCTTGATGTCCAGCACCGCCATATCCGGCAGGCGTTTGTTGAACGCGTCCAGCGCCGCCTGACCGTCATTGAATGTTTCGACCTCGAACCCCTCAGCCTCAAGAGTCATGGAGACGGACGTCAGGATATTCCTGTCGTCGTCGACCAGTGCAATTTTGTTCATTGCCTGTTTCCTTTTACTACTCGAACTTATTGTTTGTTTTACCGCCATATTCCCGCTTTTGGCCTTTCGAAGCAATCAAGAAGTGCGAATCAGGTGCCGTTTGACCCCTCACACTCGCCAGAAATTGGTTAGGAATGGCTAAATTGCCGCACATTCGCGCCTGACGCGCCGTTTCGGAAACAGTGTTTGCGCAACCGGTCGCCATGGTGGCGCTAACTGCGACCCGGTCGCCTGTTCACCACGCAAATCAGCATGTTAAGACCAAAAGGTGCCCTGCCCCGTGCGGGACCGGCACCTTAATTGAGCACCACAGCGCGCCGCGACATCAGGAGACATCGCATGACAATTGGACGGGTTAACCCGCAATTTCGCCTCGAGGATCAAGGGATCACAGGGCTGGGCGATGTTTATTACAACCTGATCGAACCGGCCCTGATCGAACGTGCATTGGCGCGTGGAGAAGGGCAATTGGGCAAGGGCGGCACCTTTCTGGTGACAACGGGCAAGTTCACGGGCCGCTCGCCCAAGGACAAACACGTGGTCAAGACCGACAGCGTCGCCGACAGCATCTGGTGGGACAACAATGCCGAGATGTCCCCCGAAGGCTTTGACGCACTCTATGACGACATGCTCGCCCACATGCAGGGTGGCGAATATTACGTGCAGGATCTCACCGGCGGCGCGGACCCGAGCTATTCGATCAATGTGCGCATGGTGACGGAACTGGCGTGGCATGGCCTGTTCATCCGCCACATGCTGCGGCGGCCTGATGCGGAGGATCTGGCGGATTTTGTCGCGGACTTTACCGTCATCAACTGCCCCAGCTTTCAGGCAGACCCGGCAAGACACAGCTGCCGGTCTGAAACGGTCATCGCGATGAACTTTGACCGCAAGATGATCCTGATCGGTGGTACCGAATATGCGGGCGAGAACAAGAAGTCGGTGTTCACTCTGCTGAATTACCTGTTGCCCGACCGTGGCGTGATGCCGATGCACTGCTCGGCCAACCACGCGCATGGCAATCCCGTGGACACGGCCGTGTTCTTCGGCCTGTCAGGCACCGGCAAAACCACGCTCAGCGCCGATCCCGGCCGCACGCTGATTGGCGACGACGAACACGGATGGTCGGATCGCGGCACCTTCAACTTTGAGGGCGGCTGCTATGCCAAGACGATCAACCTGAGCGCCGAAGCGGAGCCCGAGATTTTCGCCACCACGGAGAAATTCGGCACTGTGGTCGAAAACATGGTGTTTGATCCGGACACCAAGGACCTTGATTTCGAAGATGACAGCCTGACCGCCAACATGCGCTGCGCCTATCCGCTGCACTATATCTCCAATGCGTCGAGTTCAGCGCTTGGCGGGCACCCCAAGAACATCATCATGCTGACCTGTGACGCCTTTGGCGTGCTGCCCCCCATCGCCCGACTGACGCCAGCACAGGCGATGTACCATTTCCTGAGCGGGTTCACCGCCAAGGTGGCCGGAACGGAGCGCGGCGTGACCGAGCCGCAGCCCACCTTCTCGACCTGCTTTGGTGCGCCGTTCATGCCGCGGCGGCCCGAGGTCTATGGCAAGCTTCTGCAGGACAAGATCGCCAAGCACGGCGCGACCTGCTGGCTGGTCAATACGGGCTGGACTGGCGGCGCCTACGGCACCGGATCGCGGATGCCCATCCGCGCGACGCGCGCACTGCTGACCGCTGCGCTGGACGGG
The DNA here is from genome assembly GCA_964603315.1 of uncultured Rhodobacterales bacterium. Lineage (GTDB taxonomy): Bacteria > Pseudomonadota > Alphaproteobacteria > Rhodobacterales > Rhodobacteraceae > Tateyamaria. The sequence goes on along the minus strand of CAZRUV010000005.1, from coordinate 69,224 downwards.
TCGCTCACTGCCGGCGATTTCCGCAAGGACGATCATTTCGGCTTTGACGTGCCGGTGTCGGTTCCGGGTGTCGCCGACATCCTGCTCGACCCCCGCCGGACATGGGACGACGGCGCCGCCTATGACGTGCAGGCAGCCAAACTGGTCGACATGTTCTCGGCGAATTTCGAACAGTATCTGCCGCATATCGACGAGGACGTGCGCGCCGCTGCCATAGGCTGAAAGCAACAGGATTGAGTGTTGAGGACGGCACCCGCTTCGGGTGCCGTTTTGCGTGTCAGGCGGCCTCGGCCATCGCCTCGTCCAGCGGAATATCCAGTAGATATTCAAGGTCTTCGCGGCTGTTATAGGCCAGGAACGTGTCGATTGGCGCGTCGCGCCCGTCAACCACCCATTTCAGAGCGCTCGGCTCAAGATGCATGTAGCCGATGCGCGCACCGAACCCCTTGAACGCGACCTGATTCAAGATGAACCCAAAGAGGTAGTCCGGATCCCACCGCTGCATCATCTCGAGCATGCAGGTCCGCCCGAAAACAGGCGCCAAACCGGCGCCGCGATAGGTGCCGTGATCCGGTGCGATCCAGAATTCGCCGTGATAGGCAACCGTGCCGTTGATGCGATGTGTTCCGGGTGTCGCGCGAAAGCGGGAATGGGCAAGGTCGACGCCACGCAAGGGCGGCGGGTATGCACGGAAATTGCGCATCAGGTACGCCGCGAGGGATTTGTGCGTCAGACGCACCCGTTTGGCCGCTTGCGTATGGATCAGATCTCCCTCCGCATTGCGCCCGATCATCCAGAACGCGTTTGCCGGGGTCAGGTCCTGCACATCTGGGTCGAACGGGGCACCCAGTTTCTGCATCGCGCGTTCGTCCGCCACGATCTCCTTGTACTCGGTAAAGTCGTTGCCAATCGTTAACGTGATTCCTTGCGCAACCAGGATGTTGCGACTGGTTGCAATAAACGGTGCCGCATTGGCTGGAAATTGGACCGACAAGATTCTCTCCTTCGCCACATCTGTGGGAAGGTTAGAACAGATTAACCATGAATACCCGAAAATTACTCGCCCTTCGGTAGAACGGTTCTAATCGGTCAAACGGACCCCAGAACCATCTTCTCAAACAGCGCATCTTCAGGGGAAAATTCGGGTGGATCGATCTGTGTTATTGCTGCGCGCTTTTCCTCTTCGAGATCTTGAATGTTCACATTTGCGGTCGGCACCACCAGGTTCAGCACCGCAGGAGAGCGATCAGGAAAGAAACCCGGCATCATAAGCCTTTGATAAACCATGGTTGTTCGGGATGTACCGCCCTGGTTGGGCATGCGGGTATAGACATGGTCGAGGCGGGCACATTGCGTCGTCTCGACGTCGTGGAAACTCTGATACAGGAGGCGGCCGAACTCTTCGCCGGCTGGCATCTGCGCGATCGGGCGCCCGATATTTGATCGGGCAAAGTCCAGGCCAAACCAGTTCACATAGGCGGATTTCAGCCCAAACTCGACGCAAATCCACCCCGCCTCGCCCTGACGGTAGACCATCAGAAAGGGTCGCACATGCGCCAAAGCGGGGTTTTCGATCTCTGCAGAGGCCATCATCCAGGCCCGAAAGGTCTCTCGCAGCAAGACTGATTCGTCAGTCCAGATCCGCCCTAACGGCTGTTGCTGCTGATAAAATTCCCAATCGTTCTCGCGTGCCTTGAGGTATTGCAGGGCGCCGTGTGCGCCGGTTTGACCGAGGGACCACACCTGCGCGCGCGCCAGCAGGTCAAGTGCATCCGGCAACGCTGCGCGGCCAGCCGCCGTCAACTCGTATCGCCGGTCGACCACATCGAACAACCGTTCGCCACGCATCTCTTCAAGCTGGGCAATATGGCGACGCACCGTCTGGCGCGTGCTGTTCAATTCCTGCACCGCATGAGACAGATTCAAACGCTGCGCGAGCGTGGTAAACGAGCGCATCATTTCAAACAGCAGGGGCTGATGAGCGGCTGAAATATCTGAGACAGGTGCGTTCAAGTCTGGCCTCAATGGATGATCAACAACACATTACCGTTAAATTTATCATACATCAATGCTACATTTGCGTGTATTTTTTTAATGTCCATGCGCAATTGAATCATTTTGCGCGATTCCCGACACCTATGCCGAGAAACAACGGGAGTAATGGTACCATGTCACATCCAGTGGACGCCCATGTTGGGAAACGACTGAAGCAAATCCGGACCCTGCGGAGAATGTCGCAGACAGACGTCGCAAAACGCCTGAACCTGTCCTTTCAGCAGATCCAGAAATACGAGATCGGCTCGAACCGTATCGCCGCCAGCCGGTTGTTTGAATTGTCGCGCATTCTGGATGTTCCAACCTCATATTTCTTCGAAGGTGTCGCCGAAACCGAGACGCTCCCCCGGCGCGACAATGGCCTTGATATCGTGAACGCCTTGGCCGCCATCGAAGACGAGAAAATCAAATCCCGGATCGTCACATTCATCGAAGACGTGTCCGGCCTGACAGTATCCCGGCAGGCGTCCTGAACGACGTCTGCCAACCTGTAAGGGTGCGTTAGATCAGCATAAATCTGATTGCAGGCAAGACCAGAACGGTCACGCGCTCCAAAGTATACCGGCTTTTTTAACCAGTGATATTTTGAGACATTTCGTTCCAACGCGCGGTGCAGTTTGGTCGCTGGTGTACATGTTAACGAGTGCACCGTCGCGTTTGGAATGACCCTTGAAGGCGCAAAATTTGTCCGCGCCTGAGGACGTCGCTGGACGTTCAGAACCCACCCCGAATGACCGACACCTACATCGCTGATGCGCCCTTGGCCGACTGTCCGGGTGGGTCATTGCACGTGCGGTCTGGACACGTCCTTCCAGACGCCGCGTGCGACTGCGACACCGAACTCCAGATGCGGCGGACTGACAGGCACGCCAGAGAATCACCTGACAGCCCATCCCGCGAAAGCACCCGCGAAGACCGGAAGGGATGGTAAATCCCTGCACGCTGCCGTTACGTCACCTTCTTTTTTTTGTCCAGGTGACGCCGCACTGCAAAACAAGGTGACGCAATTTATTTACAACTGAGCGATCCAAAATGAAAAATTGTTGCGCTGCACTTGCATAATGACTAGGGAGGAGCGACCCGAAAAAGAGGATTGACGGATGGCACATGATGGACAGGATTTGGGGCCGATGACCCCGGTGTTGCTGGATAACCTTCTGGAGCTGACAGGCGACGCAATCGCGCCGCTTGAGGCGATCCTCGACACCGCCCGCGACCGGGTAAAAGCCATGGTCAGCGTGGATGGTCGCGTCTCGTCCACGCTCATCGAACAGCACCAGACCGCGGCCCACGGGTTGGCGTGGCTGGCCACATATGTCGAAGCGTTGCGCCAGATGCAGAAATGGGCCGAAACGCTGTCATCCCAATCCAAATTCGGCGAGGTCGAAGCGCTCATCCATCAGATCGCCTTTGGCGAATACCTCTGGCAGGTCTATGGCGGCATCCAGATGAACCAGGGCGAGATGCTGCGCCTGCAAGACCTTGGCCTGACCCAGGACGACATGCGCGGAATGATGGCGCCGTCCGTGATGACGCTGACCCAGGGCGGCAACACCCAGGCAGCACGGATGCGCCTGGTCGCGTTGATGCAGGAACGCAGCGCTGAAATCACCGTTGGCGCGTCAGGCCTTGATGAAGAGCTGGAGATGATCCGCGAACAGTTCCGGCGCTATGCGGTCGAAAAGGTCGAGCCTTTTGCGCATGACTGGCACCTCAAGGACGAACTGATCCCCATGGAGGTGATCGAGGAACTGGCCGAGATGGGCGTCTTTGGCCTGACGATCCCCGAGGAATACGGCGGCTTCGGCCTGTCCAAGGCGTCGATGTGCGTTGTGTCCGAAGAGTTGTCGCGTGGCTATATCGGTGTCGGCAGCCTCGGCACGCGCTCGGAGATCGCGGCCGAGTTGATCATTGCCGGCGGCACGGAAGAGCAAAAGCAAAAGTGGCTGCCGCGCCTGGCCTCGGCCGAAACACTGCCTACGGCGGTGTTCACCGAACCCAACACCGGGTCCGACCTTGGGTCACTCCGCACCCGCGCCGTGAAGACCAAATCCGGCGACTACGAGATCACGGGCAACAAGACGTGGATTACCCATGCCACGCGCACACAGGTGATGACCCTGCTGGCGCGGACCGATCCTGACACGACCGACTACAAGGGTCTGTCGATGTTTCTGGCGGAAAAGACGCCCGGAACGGACGACAACCCGTTTCCCACCGACGGCATGACCGGCGGCGAGATCGAGGTGCTGGGATATCGCGGCATGAAGGAATACGAGCTTGGCTTTGACGGCTTCCACGTGAAGGGAGAAAACCTGCTGGGCGGCGAAGAAGGCAAGGGTTTCAAGCAATTGATGGAGACGTTCGAAAGCGCGCGGATCCAGACGGCGGCCCGCGCCATCGGAGTGGCGGCATCAGCGCTGGATATCTCGATGCAATACGCGCAGGACCGCAAGCAGTTTGGCAAGGCGCTCATCGCCTTTCCCCGCGTGGCCAGCAAACTGGCCATGATGGCCGTTGAAATCATGGTTGCACGGCAGCTCACCTATTTCTCGGCCTTTGAAAAGGATGAAGGGCGCCGCTGTGACGTCGAGGCGGGCATGGCCAAGTTGCTGGGGGCGCGGGTGGCGTGGGCAGCTGCGGACAACGGCCTGCAGATCCATGGCGGAAACGGGTTCGCACTCGAATACAAGATTTCCCGCGTCCTGTGCGACGCCCGCATCCTGAACATTTTCGAAGGCGCCGCCGAGATTCAGGCCCAGGTAATTGCGCGGCGTATCCTGAACTGAACGCGGCGTTTTCCGATACGGAAAACGGCCGGAAACCGCATCGGTTTCCGCGCGCCCCCGTGATTGACGGCGCGCAGGAATTGGCCACTGTGGCGGCATGTTGACCTTTGCCGCTGCAGTCTTCTTTTTGATCGTCACGCCCGGACCGGGCGTTTTGTCCGCGGCGGGCGTTGGTGCCGCATATGGCATGCGCGCCGGGCTGCGCTATGTGTTGGGGCTCTTTATCGGCAACAACATCGTCATTCTGGCAGTTGTGACCGGTCTTGCCGGGCTGGTTCTGGCAAATCCCGTCATCCGGACCATTCTGTCGGTTCTGTCGCTGGCCTATCTGCTCTACCTCGCCTTGCGCATTGCATTTGCCGGATCCCGCCTCGCCTTCGCCCCTGCCGCGTCGCAACCCGGCATTCTGGCAGGCGTGTTGCTGCAGCCGATCAACCCAAAGGCCTATGCGGTCAACACGGCCCTCTTTGCCGGGTTTTCGATCCTTCCGGATGCGCTTGTCACCGAAGCCATCTGGAAAATCGTGATCGTGAATGCGATCTGGCTGCCCATCCACGTGATCTGGGTCTGGTTTGGCGGGCAGCTCAAGGCGCTAGACCTCAGCCCAAGCCGTCAGCGCGTCGTGAATATTGCCATGGCAGGATCCATGTTGCTGGTTGTTGCGCTGGCACTTTGGGCGCAACTGCGCGCCTAACGCTGGTAAATCACCTTGCAGGGATGCGTCGGCAGAAAGCCGGGCCTGTCCGTCGCCGCTGCGGATGTGCAGACCGCACGTGCCGTGGCCGCCGCCTCGTCCGGTGTCTGGCCCCGCCCAATTCCGTAGGCGCCGGTGCCCGACACGGCCAGCGCCGTTGGGCCCGACGTGGCGCGTGCACGCGCCATGATTGGCACCAGACGATCGGTCAAGGGAACATCCACGCCTTCGATGCGGGCCAAGTCTGCACGGACTTCGATCACCTCGCAATCTGCTCCGTGCTGACGGCACCATGTCAAGGCATCCGTCCGTGCCACCGTTTCATCCAGATACCCATCGACCCAGCCAAATGCTGTCTTGCCCCGGGCAAACACCGCCACCGCGCGGTCGCGGCGGTCCCATCGCTGGTAATTCCAGAGCATGTCACCAGTCATCGGACGGTCCCGCAACGCGCTGTCAGTGCTGACGGCATCCGCAGCCGCGTCGCGTTGCGGCAAAAGCTGCGCCACGTTCAAGACGGCGAGCAGCGCCAGAGCCGCAAACACGAAAAGCAGTTCCCAACCGCTCAGACTATACCGCCGACCCAACACCCGTGCGCCCTTCTCTTCGTTGGAAACACCCTCACGAATGCATGCGATATAGGCAAGACTCGGCACGTGCTGCGCAGCAAAGCGCCCATTCGCCGCATGCGGTACTGTTTCCCTTGAAACTGGAAATACGCAGTCGTACGCCGAGGTTATGGCCAAAACACCCCTCTCCCCCGCCGCATGGATCGACGCCGGCCTTGATCAGCTGGCCAAGCTGGGTCCGCAAGCGCTGCGCGCCGAACCGCTTTCGCGCCACCTCAAGACCTCCAAGGGGTCTTTTTACTGGCATTTCAAGGACGTACCGGCCTTCCAAGCTGCTTTGCTGGACGAATGGAAGGCGCGCACGCTGGCTGCTCTCGCCGAGGACGCCAAGGCAGACGGGTCATCCACAGACAAGCTGATCCGCTTTGGACAGGGGGTTCAGGCTGATGTGGCAGGCCCTGCGCTGCGCGCGTGGGCACAGGCGGATGCGTCTGTCGGCAAAGTGCTGGCCGAGGTGGACGCCGCACGGATCAAACGGCTCTCGGACTTGATGGGCTCCATCGGCCTCAAGAACGAGGATTTCTGCAAGGCGGCTTTCGGCGCGCTGATCGGGCTGCAGCAGACTCATCTGGACGATGGGGACGGTCTGGTTGCCTTTGCCGCGCTGATCGACGTGGTCCTGGCCAGCGGGTGAGACGTGTCGCAGCGCTTTGTCTGGCGCTTGGTGCGAGCGCTTGTGCCGGCGATACCGCAAATGGGTTTGGCGGGCCGGACACTGTATGGAAACTCGTCGAGATAAACGGCGCGCCCTTTGACGCCAACGCAACGCTGCGTTTTCCCGCGCAAGGCCGGATCGCAGGTGGCGCCCCCTGCAACAGCTATTTCGGCGCGCTCGGCGGCACCTATCCGGCTTTCAACGTGCCCGTCATCGGCGCCAGCAAGCGCGCCTGCCCCGACTTGCCTGCAGAAAGAGCGTATTTTGCAGCTTTGAACGCCGTCGACAGGGCCAATCGGGATAGTGACAGGTTGATCCTGAGCGATGCCAGCGGCCCACGGCTGGTTTTCACACGCGCCGACTGAACGCCGCGACAAACCGCGCCCGCGCCTCGGGCAGTGGCCTGCTGCCCATGGCCGGGGCCAGCCGATCGGCCAGAAAATACCCCGTGGTCCGCAAGGCTTCCGCGACCTCCGTATCGGGTGCCGCCCCCTCACCGCGCAAGACCGGCGGCAACGGCAGAAGCCGATCAACCCAGTCCCCGGCACCCGCCGCGCTGACCGCGCGGCCGGATTTCGGTGAAACATAGACCAAACCTTCGGTCGCGCCTGTCACGGCGCAGGATGTCAGATCGAGGCCAAAGCCCATCTCTTCCAGCAGCGCCATTTCCCACCGGAGATAGGCCAGCGGCCACACATCATCCTGCCCCAGCAGGTCCAGCAACTGCTCGGTCCGCTGATAGAGCGCCGGAAACGGTGCCCGTTCGGGCAGGCAAAAGGTCAAAAGCCCCGTTACCGAATTCAGCCCGGCCAGCGCGAGCCGGTTGCCCATGACCAGCGCAGCCCGGCTGCGCAGCGGTTCAATGGCAAAGGTTCCGATATGGTCCTCGAGCCGCGCGCGCCAGGCCAGATCCAGTTGCGCGCCGGGTTGGAGCACCGGTGCGACCTTGCGGCTCGCCCCACCACGCACGACCCCTGCATGTTTGCCCCGCTCGGGCGTGAATACCTCGATGATCGCGCTGCTTTCGCCATGCCGTCGCACGGTCAGCAATATGCCCGTGCCGCGCCAGTCCATTTCAGGCCAACCCTTCCTGATCCAGCAGATGCCGCCCGGCCCGATCCTCAACCTCGATCACCCACAGGTCCGGGTCAAAACCGCGTTGGCGGGTGACGGCTGCGTCGACCTCCGCCTCATCGCCCGATGCCAGTTCCGCCCAAACCCGCGTGTCGCTCATGAGGTCAAAACTGCGATGATAGAGCACCGCGCGCCCGTCCAGCGTGTTCAGCTTCACCAGAACTGCGCCGCCCGTATCATCCCCATGTGCCACGACAAATGCCGGAATATCGGCAAAGCGAAGCCGCGCCAGATAGGCATCCACCCAGAAGCGGGACGTCAGCCGTGCCATGTCGGCATCGTGTCGGAAACAGGGTCGCCGCGGCGTCGGATTGTCAGGGGTTCACGCATTGCCATCCTTGAAATCCAGCCCCATCTGGTCGTAGCGCTCGGCCTCCTCCAGCCACTTTTCGCGCACCTTGACCTGCAGGAACAGGTGCACCTTGCGGCCCAGAAACTCGGACAATTCGGCGCGCGCGGCCTGGCTCACGGCCTTGATCGTCTCGCCCTTGTGGCCCAGCACGATGCCCTTGTGACCGTCCCGGCTCACGTAGATCAACTGTTCGATCCGGGCCGAGCCGTCCTTGCGCTCTTCCCAGCTTTCGGTTTCGACGGTCAGTTGATAGGGCAGTTCCTGATGCAGGCGCAGCGTCAGCTTCTCGCGGGTCATCTCGGCGGCGATCATGCGCATGGGCAAATCGGCGATCTGGTCCTCAGGGTAAAGCCACGGCCCCTCGGGCAGTTCCGCCGCAAGCCAGCGGCGCAGATCATCCACGCCATGCCCTTTCTCGGCGGAGATCATGAAGGTTTCGGCAAAATCGAAGCGCTCGTTCAGGTCCTTTGTCAGCCCCAGAAGCACCGGCGCTTCGACCCGGTCGATCTTGTTGATGGCCAGCGCCACGCGCCGCCCCTGCCCGATCTCGGCGAGCCCATCGAGGATGCGCGTCACACCGTCCGTGATCCCGCGATGCGCCTCGATCATGAGCACGACCACATCCGCATCCGCAGCGCCACCCCAGGCTGCGGCCACCATGGCGCGGTCCAGACGGCGGCGCGGTTGAAAGAGGCCCGGCGTATCCACAAACACGATCTGCGCGTCCCCTTCCATGGCCACGCCCCGAATGCGCGCGCGCGTGGTCTGGACCTTGTGGGTCACGATGCTGACCTTGGCGCCGACCATGCGGTTCAAGAGGGTCGACTTGCCCGCGTTCGGCTCGCCGATCAGGGCGACAAATCCGGCCCGTGTTGTCATGACTGTTCTTCCATCTGATCCAGGAGCGCACGTGCAGCGGCCTGTTGTGCCTCGCGTTTCGAGCCTGCGGTGGCTTCCGCACGTGCCCCGTTCTCAAGGGCCGCGGCAATGGTAAAGACCGGCGCGTGATCCGGGCCGGACCGGCCCGTTTCGGCGTAGCTTGGCGGCGGCATGCCGCGGGCCTGCGCCCATTCCTGCAGTGCGGTCTTGGCATCGCGCGCGTCACCCTCCACCGCACCGATACGCGACCCCCAAAGGCGCAGGATCAAATCGCGCGCGGCCTCGAACCCGGCATCGAGGTACACGGCGGCGATCACTGCCTCGACCGCATCGCCCAAGAGCGCCTGCTTGCGGCGTCCGCCCGACACCATTTCGGACCGGCCCAGCCGCAGCACGTCGCCCAACCCGATATCGCGCGCCACGTCCGCGCAAATCTCCTTGCGGACCAACGCGTTGTAGCGCGGGGCAAGCAAGCCTTCGGCCGCTTTCGGATCCGCCTCGAGCAGTGCCTGCGCCATCACCAACCCCAGCACACGGTCGCCCAGAAACTCCATCCGTTGATTGTCGTTCCGCGTGGGCGACGACATCGAGGCGTGCGTGACCGCTTCGACAAGCAACTCCGGCGCCGCGAAGTGATGCCCGATCCGTTTCTCGAACGCCGACAGGTCCGCACTCAGCTTCATGGCAGCGCCCTGATGAGACGCGCGGGATTGCCGGTGAGCGAAAACGCAACCCAGGTCAGCCGGCCCTTCACATTGTCCAATGGCACCGTACCCATGCCACCGATACCCTGCGCCGCGCGGCTGTCGAGCGAATTGTCGCGATTGTCGCCCAAGACGAACATATGGCCCTCTGGCACGGTGAACACATCTGTATTGTCCATCGGTCCATCCTCCACGTCCAGCACCGTATAGCTGCGTCCGCCGGGCAATGTTTCGATCTGGCGGCGCTTTTCACAGATATCGCCCGGCTTGACGGCCCCATTGGCGCAGCGCGGCACCACACCGTGCGGCCCTTGCCGCGCCATGACTTCGGTATGCGCCGGGCCGGGTTCTTGTGGCACGGGCGCGCCGTTCAGCACGATCTGCCCCTCCACCATTTGCACCGTGTCGCCCGGCAATCCGATCACCCGTTTGACAAAATCCGACCCGTTCACGGGGTGACGGAACACAACCACATCGCCGCGTTCCACGGTGACGAAGCTGCTTCCGGCAATGACATAGTCACCGGGCAAGAGCGTTGGTTTCATGCTCCCCGACGGGATCCAGAATGGCGCGTAAAAGGCACCGCGTGCGGCCACCAAAAGGCAAAAGACCAGCGCCAGCCCCCAGCCTGCCTTGCGCAACGCGTCGGATTCGCCTGTGCGCGGCACTGCAGCGCTGCGGCGGAAGAGCAGAATAACCTGCGGAATGAAGCCCAGATAGGGCACCATCGCCGCCCACATCCATCCGCCCCGCCAGCCCACGTCCCGCAGGCGGCGCCGCATTTGACCGATGAACACGAAGGTCGCCAGCGCCATGGCAATCCAGATCGCCGTCGGGGCATCCGGCACGCCAAGCGCGACCAGCACGATGACCAGTTGCACGGCAAAGGCGATGGCGTAGGGCGCGCGACCGGACACGCCTGTCCAGTCAAGGGAATGGCGCAGCGCGGATGCGACCGTGCTCACTCGATCCCCTTGAAGAACCGATCCCCGCGCCACGTCCAGAAGAACAGCATCGACCGGCCCGCGGATGAGAACATGATGCGGTCTGCCCGCCCGATCAGGTTTTCGTAAGGCACATATCCCACGCCCCCCACAACCTGCGCCAGACGGCTGTCGGCAGAGTTGTCGCGGTTGTCACCCATGAAAAAGTAATGGCCCTCGGGCACGCGGTAGACAGAGGTGTTGTCAGACCCCTGTTCGGTCACGTTCAACACCTTGTACTGGCTGCCGTCCGGCAGGGTCTCGACAAAACGCTCCTTGAGGCAGTCCGCGCCAAGCCCCACCGCGCCATTGGCACAGCGCGGCATCTGGCCTTGCGGCCCCTGCCGTTCAAACGCCTCGGCAAAGCTGCCATCCGCCTCTTGCGGAATGGGCGCCCCGTTCAGCAGGATGACACCGTCCTGTACCTGCACCGTGTCGCCGGGCAGGCCGATCAGGCGCTTGATGAAATCGGTGCCCGTCACGGGATGACGGAACACCACGACATCACCGCGCTCGGGCTCACCCGCCAGAATGCGCGTGTTGTCACCGTCGATAAACCCGCAGATCCTGTCTGCATCGAGGCCAATGAACCGCAGCGATGGGCAGGACGCGTAGGAATAACCGTAGGCCATCTTGTTCACGAAAAGGAAATCGCCAATCAGCAGCGTCTCTTTCATCGAGCCTGACGGAATCCAGAACGGCTGAAAGAACAGCGTGCGAAAGACACCCGCAATCAGCAGCGCGTATACGATGGTCTTGATCGTCTCCAGAACCTGGTTCTGCGACTTTTCCTTGGCCGCCATGGCACGCTCCTTGCTCGCGGTTTCAGGCTACATGCGGGTGCGTTCCGGGGGTGTCAAGGCACCGGGGGCAAATGTCGCCTAACGCTGCGGGATGGGGCGCGCCTCGATCACGACAAAGGCCTGCGCCCAGGGGTGATCATCTGTCAGCGTGACATGGATGATCGCCTCGTGGCCTTCGGGTGTCATTTGCGCCAGACGTTCGGCCGCCCAACCGGTGACATGCATCACGGGCTGGCCCGTGCGGAGGTTGCTCACCGCCATGTCCTTCCACGCAATGCCCATGCGCAGGCCGGTACCGAGGGCCTTGGAACACGCCTCTTTCGCGGCCCAGCGTTTGGCATAGGTCCCGGCCGTGTCGGCGCGCCGTTCGGCCTTGCGCTGTTCGATATCGGTGAACACCCGGTTGCGGAACCGGTCGCCGAAGCGATCCAGCGTGCCCTGGATGCGCTCGATATTCGCCAGATCGGTGCCAATGCCCAGTATCATTGCAGACGTGCCGTCAGGATCTTGATGCTGGCAAACCCGAAAAACCCTGCAAAGGCGAGGTCGAACCAGCGCTGCGCCCGCCCGTACGCCGCCACGATACGTGCGCTGGAAAACAGGAAGGCGTAGCCGATAAAGATCAGGATGGAACCGGCGTAAAGCAATCCAAAGCACTGAAAGACAAGGGCGGGGCCCGCCTCTGCGGGCAATGCGATGGCATAGATCGACCCCCAGCTCAGGATCGCCTTGGGGTTCGTGATGTGGATCGCCGCCCCCTTGAGAAAAAGACTCGGACCGCTGCCCCGGAACGGGGTGCCCGCGGCCGCGTTCCCGCCCGCCCACGCGCTGCGCAGCGCCTTGACCGCGAGCCAGCCCAGATAGGCCGCCCCGACGTAGCGAATGATTTCGAAGATCCAGACATGTGTCAGCATGATCGCCGACAGGCCCAGAGCGGCGGCAATGCCCCAGCTGGCGGAGCCCGCCAGAATGCCGAGCGCAAAGGCCAGAGCCGAGGCGCGCCCCGAAGTCATCGCAGTGCCCGCAATGCCCATGGTCGCCGGTCCGGGTGAGCCACCCGCCAAGATCCACGCAATCCAGATCGCTATGAATTCCGGGCCCATGTTTCAGGTCCCTTCGATATCATAGACAAGGATACCGCGTTCCCCGCCCTCGCACATCGCCACCAACCGCGCCCCCAACGCCCGGTGACGCGGGTCGTCCGCGTAGCTTTCCAGCGCCTGCGCATCCACCGCGTCCAGCGTAAAGCCATACCCGTGATCGGGGGACTTGTTTTCAAAGTCGCGATTGGGTCCGGCCACGAAATCGTTGCACCCGGGCAGTTCGGCCACCAGTTCGCCCAGCCCCTGCATCACCTCCGACAGCTCTTCGGGGTCGGTGGCGGGTGCCAGTCGCAGAAAGACGCAGTGCCGGATCATGCCCGCGCCTCATCCATCAGGCGGCGCATCTCGCGGATGGCCGGATCAAGTCCGCGAAAGATCGCTTCGCCGATCAGGAAATGGCCAATGTTCAATTCCATCGCCTCGGGAAAGGCTGCAACCGGTTGCACGGTCTCATAGGTCAGCCCGTGCCCCACATGCACCTCAAGGCCCAACTCATGGGCAAAGCGGCTCATGTCGCGCATCGCTTCCAGTTCCCGGTCGCGGTCTTCGAACCGGCCCTCGTGATGGGCGTCGCAATAGGCGCCGGAATGCAGTTCGATCACCTGCGCGCCGATACGGTGCGCCGCCTCGATCTGGCGCCGGTCGGCCGCAATGAAGATCGACACGCGGCACCCGGCTTCCCGCAGGGGCGCAATGAAATGCGCCAGCCGGTTTTCCTCGCGTGCCACTTCCAGCCCGCCTTCGGTTGTGCGCTCCTCACGCTTCTCGGGCACGATGCAGACCGCATGGGGTTTGTGGCGCAGCGCAATCGCCTGCATTTCGTCCGTTGCTGCCATCTCGAAGTTGAGCGGCACGTCCAGCACGTCCATCAACCCTTCGATATCCGCATCCGAAATGTGGCGTCGGTCTTCGCGCAGATGCGCCGTGATTCCGTCGGCACCTGCGGTTTCCGCGATCTTGGCGGCGCGCAAAGGGTCGGGCGTATCGCCGCCCCGCGCATTGCGGACGGTGGCCACGTGGTCGATATTGACGCCAAGCCGGAGTTTTCCGAGCGGTTCCATGTGGCCTCCCCTTCGTGCCGTGTCGTTTGCAACCTAGCGCGCGGGTGGGTGCAAGAAAATACTGACAAAGCAGGGAAATTGTACCAAAGCGCGGCTACTGCGGAGCAGGCAGAAAGGCCGCGACCACCTCTTCCGGCGCGTCTTTCTCGCAGGTTCCCGTGCCGCCAATGCCGCCGTCCCGGTCGCGGTCATCGCACGACACCGGCACCGGCACCGTGCAGCCGACCAGCGTCAGAGCCAGCACAAGGGCAAAAATCCATCGCATCTCAATCTTCTCCCAGAAAATAGCCACCCGCACGAAACCGTCCCGATCCCGGGCTGTCGTTCTGTAGCTCACGTGCCCGCGCGTTCATCTCCTGCATCACCGCGTGCATGTGCGCGCGCCACTGATCCCTCAGCACGGCGATCGCCGCGTCGCTCAAACCATCGTAGTGCACGGCGACATCATAGGATGGCGGATCGCCAAGCACATTGCCCACGGCAACGGCGACGTGGTCGCCGACATTGTGTCCCAGATAGCGCAACTGTTCGTCCGAACCCTCCAGCGGCACATGGGCCTGTTTGAGCAATCGCACCGTGTCACCCTCCAGCGCGACGGTGCCCGCTTCGATCAACGCATCAAGGCTGGTGCGCGGGTGAATGTCCTTGCGTATCCGGCGCATCGGTGACATCCGGTTTGTGCATGGGAGCGCCGCGGCACTGCCCGAAGCGGAGCATGATTTGTTGATCGACGCTTTTCCAGACAGTCTCGGCACGGTGACGCAATTGGGTTTGCTGGAAATCGCGATGAGCCGCGAGGCCCAGCTGCACAGCACGGATGCCAAGGGTATGCGAGCGCTCGCCGCCTCACGGCATCTGGACTACGTCCTTGTCATGTCACTCAACCCCTACAGGAACACGGCCGAAGCATTGTTCATGGACGTGCGCACCGGCTATCCGCATGGCAGTATCGAAACGACGGGCAAGGGTCGCGGGATCACCAACACCTTTGGATTTCGCCCGTACAATCCCAACAGGATCAACCGGGCGACGCTGCGTCTGACCAAGGCGCTGAAGCCCCAACTGGACGCGCTCGCAAACAGCCTGCTGAAGACCGCATCGGGCGCTTAGTCGGATTTCTGGGTGATATCGGCGGCCTTGGCGGCGGCCTTGGCCTTGAGCGCCTCGAACTTGGCCTTGATCACGCCCTTGCGCCGTTTCTGATACGCGCGGATCAGCGGAACGGAGAGGTAGTAGGCGATGGTCGCGGCCACGATGCCGGGCAGGATGCCTCCGATCATGAAGGGAAAGAACACCTCGTCATAGAACACCCGCAAGCTCGACCAATCGGCCCGGTCGGGCGTGAAAATCGCCTTGAAGTTCTGCCAGAGCGCCGAGGCCGCGTCGGCAAAGCGTTCGCCCACAGTGGGTTCGTCATCCCCCTGATGCGGGCGAAAGCGCAGGCGGGAGGGATCGAGGCCCAGCATCCAGTATCCGGTAAACATCGACGTGGCGATGATCGGAATATAGGTCAGCGGGTTGCCGAAGAAGGTCGACAGGAGGGCGGCAAAGATGTTGCCGCGCATCACGACGGCGATGAGCCCCGCGACCACGAAATGCACGCCGTAGAACGGCGAAAAGGTGGTGAACACACCCGCCCAGATGCCGCGTGCGATGCGTTCGGGCGTGTCCGGCAGGCGACGCAGCCGGTGGCGCACGTAATGGAACGCGCGCGCCCATCCGCCGCGCGGCCAGAGAAACTCCAGCACAGCGCGCAGAAACGGCTTGGGGTCGCGGCGTTTGAACACCAAGTCCTCAGACCTCCCTACCCGTCATTCCGCCGCCCGGCGACCCACGGCCCCCAAAGGAGCCTCGGGTTGGCGATAGCGCGAAATGGCGGCCACATCACTTTCGGCTTCGAGCGCGCCCATGAGCGTGTGCAAATGGGTAGCGTCCCGCAATTCCACATAGATCAAGAGACGGTAAAAGTCAGGTTTCCGATCAAGGAATTCAAGGTTCGAGATATTCGCCTCGGATTCGCCGATCAGCGTGCAGATGCGGCCCAGCACGCCCGCATCGTTGCCAATTGTCAGATCGAGCGTCGTGCCATAGACCGCCGGATGCGCCCCGTCATGCCAGTGCAGATCCAGCCAGCGTTCGGGCTGGTCGTCATATTCCACCATGCGTTCGCAATCGATGGCGTGCACCACGACGCCTTCGCCGCGAAAGGTGATGCCGACAATGCGCTCACCCGGCAACGGCTGGCAGCATGTCGCACGCTTGAACGACTGATCCGGCGACAGGCCGATCACGGCCTTGTTGCTGTCGACCAGCTTGCCTTGCTTGGGCGTCAGGTCGGGGTAGATCGCCTGCACCACGTCGCGCCCGGTCAACTCGGCGGACCCGAGGCGGGCCAGAACCTCGTCGCCGTCCTTGAGGCGCAGCTGCTTGGCGGCCGTATCCAGCGCCTTGTCCGTCGCCTTTTTGCGCACGTGACCAAATGCGGACCGGGCGAGCTCGCGACCCAGCGTGATGAACCGCTCGCGGTCGGCCTCGCGCAGTGAACGGCGGATGGCCGACTTGGCTTTGCCGGTTGTGGCGATTTCCAGCCATGTGGCCTGCGGTGTCTGGCCTTCTGCGGTGATGATCTCAACCGATTGCCCGTTCTTGACCCGGGTCCAGAGCGGCACGCGCATCCCGTCAACCTTGGCGCCCACGCAGGCGTTACCGATCCGCGTGTGGATCGCGTAGGCAAAGTCGATGGGGGTCGCACCGCGCGGCAGCTTGACCACCTCGCCCTTGGGGGTGAAGCAGAAGACCTGGTCGGAATACATCTCGAGCTTGACCGCCTCGAGGAAATCCTCGTGATTGTCTTCGTTGTCGAACTGTTCGGTCAGCTGGCTGATCCACTTGGCCGGGTCGACCGCAAAGGGGTTTTGCGAGCGCACGCCATCGCGGTAGGACCAGTGGGCGGCCACACCGGTTTCGGCCACGTCATGCATCTGGCGCGTGCGCACCTGCACCTCGACCCGTTTCCCGTCACGGCCCGACACGGTTGTGTGGATCGACCGGTAGCCGTTCGACTTGGGCTGACTGATGTAGTCCTTGAACCGCCCCGGCACGGCGCGCCAGCGCTGGTGGATGGCACCGAGGGTGCGATAGCAGTCTTCCTCGGTTTCCGTGATGATCCGGAACCCGTAGATGTCCGAAAGGCGGGAAAAGCTCTGGTCCTTTTCCTGCATCTTGCGCCAGATCGAATAGGGCTTCTTGGCGCGGCCGAACACATCGGCCTTGATGTCCGCCTTGATCAGTTCCTGCCGCATGTCGCTCGTAATCCGCTGGATCACGTCGCCGGTGTCGCGCTGCATGGTGATGAAACGCCGGATGATCGAGGACCGTGCATCGGGGTTGAGCACCTTGAAGGCGAGATCCTCCAACTCCTCGCGCATCCACTGCATCCCCATGCGCCCGGCAAGCGGGGCAAAGATGTCCATCGTCTCGCGCGCCTTTTGCGTCTGCTTGTCCGCCCGCATGGAGCGGATGGTGCGCATGTTGTGCAAGCGGTCGCTCAGCTTGACCAGGATCACGCGCATGTCTTTCGACATGGCCATGAAGAGTTTGCGGAAATTCTCCGCCTGCTTGGTCTCGACGCTGCTGAGCTGAAGGTTGGTCAGCTTGGTGACGCCATCCACGAGCCGGGCAATCTCGTCGTCGAACTGTTCAGCCACCATGGCATAGCTGGCCTTGGTGTCCTCGATCGTGTCATGCAGCAAGGCCGTGATGATGGTCGCATCATCCAGCTGCTGTTCGGTCAGGATCGCGGCCACGGCCACGGGATGGGTAAAGTAGGGCTCGCCGGAATGGCGGAATTGACCCTCGTGCATACGCGCACCAAAATCATACGCGTCCCGGATCAGACTTTCGTTCGTCTTTGGATTGTAGTTGCGGACAAGGGCGATCAGATCGTCGGCAGAGATCATCTTGTCCGCACCTTGAAGGGGGTTAGCCTTGCCCCTGAGCCGCCATGAGCTGACGCAGCAGCATCTCTTCGGACATGCTGTCCTCTTCGGGCTTGTCCTGCTCGGCCCCCATGAGAAGCGCCATGGCGTCCTCTTCGGCCTCGTCCACCTCGATCTGGGTCTGGTTGCTTTCGATCAGGCGCTCGCGCAGTTCCTCGGCGCTTTGTGTCTCATCCGCGATCTCGCGCAGCGACACGACCGGGTTCTTGTCGTTGTCGCGGTCCACGGTGATTGGCGCACCGGAGGAGATTTCGCGCGCCCGATGTGCGGCGAGCATCACAAGCTCGAACCGGTTGGGGACTTTGTCAACGCAGTCTTCAACAGTCACACGGGCCATGAGGCGCTCCTTGGGCGGCGAAAGGGGAGTGAGACCGCGTATCTAGGCCCGATTCACACAAATGGCAAGGACACAAAGGCCCTAATCCCACCCCTGCGTAATCATTGTGATCGCGGCGCGGTCGGCATCTGGCAGGGCGTCGCGCAGCTCGGCCGCGGAGCGCCGCAAGACAGGGTGCACCCAGTCCGGCGCGATTTCCGCCAGAGGCACCAGCACAAAGGCGCGTTCGTGCATCCTCGGATGCGGCAGAACCAGCTGCGCCGGGGCCGTTGCCCTTTGCTGCGCGAGCGGCAGGTCCATCCATTGGCGCGCGGTGGCCATGTCCGGCCGGATCTCGTCACCGATGGCCAGCAGATCAAGGTCGATGTGGCGCTCTTCCCAGCGGTCCTTGCGCCGGCGGCCCATCTGCGCCTCGACCTGGTGCAGCTTGGTGATCGCCTCGCGCGCGTTCCATGGCGCGGCAATTTCGATCACTGCATTTGCGTAATCGGGACCCGATCCGGCAGGCACGGCGGGGGTGCGATAGATCGCACTTTGCGCCCGAATCAAAGCACCATCCTCGCGCAGGTTTGTAACGGCAGTTTGAAGGGCTTCCGTAGGGGAAACTTGGTCAGATTCCTGATTTGACCCAAGGGCAACCAGCAGATTTGACCGATTTTGAGGCAGCATTTCGCTTATTTCCCCGTTATTCGAACTTGCGGCAATACGCAAAGTACCTATTTTCCTCGAGTAGCCACCAGTTATTTTTTTCCGCCACTCACGGAATTTCGGTGGTCCCGAATTTTCGGAAGGACGTTTTATGTTTTACAAGGACGAACGGCTGGCGCTGTTCATCGACGGATCGAACCTATATGCGGCAGCCAAAGCGCTTGGATTCGACATCGACTACAAGTTGTTGAGGCAGGAGTTCATGCGGCGCGGCAAATTGCTGC
Source organism: uncultured Rhodobacterales bacterium (assembly GCA_964603315.1). Taxonomy (GTDB): domain Bacteria; phylum Pseudomonadota; class Alphaproteobacteria; order Rhodobacterales; family Rhodobacteraceae; genus Tateyamaria. Next base: position 50,116 of record CAZRUV010000005.1, on the reverse strand, counting down.
GGGCATTCTATTACACTGCACTGCTCGAAAACGACGAATATTCGCCGATCCGCCCTCTCGTGGATTGGTTGAATTACAACGGGTTCACCATGGTGACAAAACCGGCCAAGGAATACACGGATTCCATGGGTCGGCGGAAAGTCAAAGGCAACATGGATATCGAACTGGCCGTTGACGCGATGGAATTGGCGCCCCGGGTCGATCATATCGTGTTGTTCTCGGGCGATGGCGACTTTCGCCCGCTGGTGGAGAGCCTGCAACGTCAGGGCGTGCGCGTGTCCGTCGTGTCGACGATCCGCAGCCAACCGCCAATGATCTCGGACGATCTGCGCCGCCAGGCCGACAACTTCATCGAACTGGATGAGCTCAAGGACGTCATCGGTCGCCCCCCGCGCGAACCGATGCCCGAACGCGAAGAGCGTGTGCAGGCCCAAGGCTAACTGATCCGGCGGGCTGGACCCGGTCCGCCGAACAGCTTACCTCTGTGCGCAGACGTGCGGAGTGATGCCATGGCCAAGCCCCCCCTGACACTTTATCTCGCCGCGCCACGCGGCTTTTGCGCCGGTGTGGACCGGGCGATCAAGATCGTCGAAATGGCGCTGGAGAAATGGGGCGCGCCGGTCTATGTGCGCCACGAGATCGTGCACAACAAGTTCGTCGTCGACAGCCTGCGCGACAAGGGCGCCGTCTTTGTCGAGGAGTTGACAGAGTGCCCGGACGACCGGCCGGTGATCTTTTCCGCGCATGGTGTACCCAAATCCGTGCCGCAGGCCGCACAGGCGCGCGAGATGATCTATGTCGATGCCACATGCCCGCTTGTCAGCAAGGTGCATATCGAAGCGCAGCGGCATTCCGACAACGGCTTGCAGATGATCATGATCGGCCATGCGGGCCACCCCGAAACCGTGGGCACCATGGGCCAATTGCCCGAGGGCGAGGTTTTGCTGGTCGAAACCGTCGAGGATGTCGGCACGGTCAATGTGCGCGACCCGGAACGGCTGGCATTCGTGACACAGACGACCTTGTCGGTTGATGACACCGCCGATATCGTTGCGGCCCTTCAGGCGCGCTTTCCCGCCATCGTCGGCCCGCACAAGGAAGACATCTGTTACGCCACCACCAACCGGCAGGAGGCCGTCAAGGCGATGGCCCCGCGCTGCGATGCGATGCTGGTGGTCGGCGCACCCAATTCGTCAAATTCCAAACGTCTCGTCGAGGTTGGGGCCCGCGCGGGCTGCGCCTATGCGCAGCTTGTGCAACGCGCCACGGATATCGACTGGCGCAGCCTCGAAGGCATCGCGTCCGTTGGCATCACCGCAGGCGCCTCGGCCCCCGAAGTGCTGATCAACGAGGTCATCGACGCGTTCCGTGCCCGGTACGACGTCACGGTCGAGATGGTCGAAACAGCCGTGGAAAACGTCGAATTCAAGGTGCCTCGCGTTCTGCGTGAACCCGCCTGACATCGTCGTGTCGGATGCCGCTGGCTATGACGCGATCGCGGAGCGGTTCATCTCTGCCCGGTCGGAGATCGGGCACGAGATCGTCGCGACATGGGCGAAACGGCTGCCCGCCGGCGCGTCGGTCATCGACATCGGGTGCGGCCACGGCGCGCCGATAACCCGCACGCTGGTCAACGCAGGCTTGCAGGTCAGTGCCATCGACCCGTCACCCCGCATGGTTGCTGCGTTTTCCGACCGATTTCCGCACGTGCCCGTAGAATGCGAAGGCGTTGAGAACACGACATTTTTCGGAACCCGTTTTGACGCCGCTGTGGCCATTGGCGTTATCTTCCTTTTGCACGCGGACGCGCAGGCGAACGCGATTGCGCGCATGGCAAAAGCGCTGAGGCCAGGCGGCGCCCTCCTGTTTTCCGCCCCGCGCGAGGCCGAATCGTGGACGGATGTCCTGACCGGCCGCACATCGTGGTCATTGGGCGAAACAGGGTATCATGCATTGCTCACCGAGGCTGGTTTCGGGCAATTCGAGGCCTATGATGATGCGGGCGGTACGCATTACTATGCTGCGCGGCGCAACGCGACCTAGGAGGACCCGATGCTGTCATTGCAATTTCTGCTCACCGCCCTTGTGGTTGTGATCGCACCCGGCACCGGGGTGATCTACACGCTGGCTCTGGGTCTTGGACAGGGACGGCGTGCAGCGCTCTGGGCGGCATTGGGATGCACGTTCGGGATCGTGCCGCACCTGCTGGCGGCAACCCTGGGGTTGGCCGCGATCCTGCACACTTCGGCCCTGCTCTTCAACGTGGTCAAATTCGCGGGCGTGGCCTATCTGCTGTATCTCGCATGGGGCAGCCTGCGCAGCGATGGCGCGTTGGCCGTGCGCAGCGAGGCCCGGGCCGAGCCCGGGTGGCGCATCGCCCGCCGGGGCGCGCTGATCAACATTCTGAACCCCAAGCTCTCGATTTTCTTTCTGGCGCTTCTGCCCCCGTTCCTGAGCGGCAATGCGGCCACGGCAACCCTTGAAATGGCGACACTCGGCCTTGTCTTCATGGTGATGACGTTTGCCGTATTCGTGCTGTATGGCGCGTTTGCCGCTGTTGCGCGCCGCTGGATCCTTGGATCCGAGGTGGTGATGCGGTGGCTGTCGCGCAGCTTTGCCGCGATCTTTGCCGCACTCGCGGGGCGCCTTGCCCTCGAACGCGCATGAGCGCGTGGGTCGCGTTCGAGGCGCGGGTCGAGCCGATGGAATGGGGCCGGAACACCTATACCATCGTGCGCCTGCCGGAGGATGTCATCAGCGCCTTGCCGAAAGGTACCAAACGGGTCGAGGGCGAATTTGGCGACTTCCCCGTCAACCTCGCCCTGACCAAGGCTCCCGTGATCGACGACACCTTTGTCTACACGGGCAAGACATTCCTGCGCGACAGCGGCCTTGAACCGGGCGAGGTGTTCGACGCGCGCCTGCGCGCTGCCGACCCCAACGAGGTTGATCTGCCGGACGATGTCGCGGCGGCCTTGCGCTCTGCGGGGCGCAGTGCGGATTGGGCTGCACTGTCGCCGGGGCAGCAGCGCGGGCGTTTGCACCTTGTCAACACGGCCAAAAGGGCCGACACCCGCATCAGACGCATCGCCAAGCTGATTTCGGAGCTATGACAGCCATCCCCCGTGCCCCCCTGCTGTTGGGCCTTTCCGGTCTCATCCCCTTTGTCTGGGGCGCATTGACGCTGTTCGTCCCGGCCTTCGCCCAGTTTGGCGCGAGCACGTTCGGGCCGCGCTTCGTCGGCCCCTATGTGCAGCTTTTTTACGGGTCGGTCATTCTGAGTTTCATGTCCGGTGTGCTGTGGGGCTTTGCCACCAAGGCCAGCGGCGCGCAGGCGGCGACGGGCTATGCGTTGTCGGTGTTGCCTGCACTCTGGGCCTTCTTCATGACGGGCGGCGGACCTGTCAGCGCCGCAACCAACCTGATCTTCGGGTTTGTCGGGCTCCTGATGCTCGACTTTGCATTTTCCCGCTGGGGTCTCACGCCGCCCTGGTGGATGCGTTTGCGGCTTCTTCTGACCGCCATCGTGGTGGTCTGCCTCGGTGCAACGGTGATTTGAGATGAGCGATCCTGAAACCCTGTCCGTCTATGCCACACGCGCTGCCGAATACGACACCCTCGTGCAAAGCGACGGACCAACGGCGGACATGCAGCGGTTCATGGACACGGTGAAACCCGGTGGTCGCGTGCTGGATATCGGGTGCGGCCCGGGTGCCGCAGCGGGCTACATGGCCGCCGCCGGTTTTCAGGCCGAGGCGTGGGACCCGGTGCCGGAAATGCTTGCCATGGCCGCCGCAAGACCCGGCGTGGCGGCCCGACAGGCGGGGTACGGCGACCTGACGGCAGAAGCCGCGTACGATGGCATCTGGGCCAATTTCTCGATGCTGCACACCCCGCTTGCGGACTGGCCTGCGCAGTTTGCGGCTGTGCACCGCGCGCTGGTGCCCGGTGGCCTGTTCCACTTTGGCACCAAGCTCGGGCAAGGCGAGCATCGCGACAGTATCGGCAGGCTTTATTCCTACATGGACGCCGAACCGCTCAAGTCGTTGCTGGCGGAGACCGGGTTCACGCTGGCCTTCGAACGTACAGGCGAAGAGGCCGGGCTGTCTGGCGAAATCGCCCCCTTTGTCATCCTACAGGCCCATGCCTGATCTTGTCGCCTACACCGACGGGGCCTGTTCCGGGAATCCCGGCCCGGGCGGCTGGGGTGTGCTGTTGCAGGCCAAGGACGGCGACACGGTGATCAAGGAGCGTGAGTTGCAAGGGGGCGCCGCCGCCACGACGAACAACCAGATGGAGTTGATGGCCGCGATCACCGCGCTTGAGACGCTCGAACGGGCCTCGACCCTCACCATCGTGACCGACAGCAACTATGTCAAAAACGGGATCACGGGCTGGATTCACGGCTGGAAACGCAACGGCTGGAAGAACGCAGCCAAGAAACCCGTGGCCAATGCCGATCTGTGGCAGCGGCTGGACGCAGCGCAAGCGCGCCATGATGTGACATGGAAGTGGGTCAAGGGACACGCGGGACACGCCGAAAACGAGCGCGCGGATGCGTTGGCGCGTGCGGGCATGGCCCCGTTCAAGCCGAAATGAGGCAGGTCGCGTGCCCCATCGCCCTACACCCCGATGGCGTCGTCCGGCGGGTGGCCGCGTTCGAGCATCCGCAGGCGGGCCTGCAACTGGTCAAGGGCGGCGTGCAGGAGGGCGAAGCGCCCGCAGCGGCAGCGGCGCGGGAGTTGTACGAAGAGGCCGGGCTGGAAACGCGGGCCGCTCTCCTGCTTGGGCGATCCGAGGACATTGCGCCGGACGAAGTCTGGCACTTTGCCCTGTGTCGGATCGTGCCGCCGGTGCGCGAGCGCTGGCAGCACCTGTGTGCCGATGATGGCGGTCATCTGTTTCGCTTTTTCTGGTTGCCGCTTGATGCGCCCGCCCCTGCCGGTTTCGAGGCGCGTTACCTGCGCGCGCTCGACTGGATCCGGGCTGAAATGTAAGCGAAGACCGCCAAATCCACACCGTTGGGCAGGAAAACCGACCCCGTTTCACGCAAAGTGTTACAGACTCTTCCGCTGTTAACCCATTATTTTTACGAGCCAATATTGCTATCGGTCCGGATTTCCTGACCTCCACCTCCCGCATCAGGTTGAGCGTTTGTGACCGAACGGTCCCTTATTGTTACAACCCTCTTGCGCTATCTTTCTCCCAAGACGCAAACAGCGCCGCACCCGCCGCGCACCTTCGACAGGAGAAACCGACATGACACCGAAGCCTTCGAAAACCGCCCTGCTGATCGCCGCCATGGCCACCGCTGTGACCCTGACATCGCTGAGCCCGGCATCGGCCAAGGCCTACTGGGTCAGCGCCGATGCGGAGACAGCGGACATTGTCCCGATCAATGCAAAGTTCAAGGTCAAGAAATACGGCGGGTACAAGCACCGCGGCTACAAATACCACGCCCCCAAATATCACGGGTACAAGAAAAAGAAGCACGTTTCGAGCCGCACGAAGGCCAAGAAACTCATCCTGAAAAAGCTGTTCTGATCCCACTCACGGACAAGACGAACAGCTTGGCGACCCAAGGCTTCCCCGGCCTTTGGGTCGCCCTCATTTGCGCCAGTGGGTCGGGATGATGATCAGTGCGCCGATGGACGCGAGAATAGCGTTGAGGCCCGCACTGCCAAAACCCACCCGGAACATGATCGTGACAAAGTAGAACAGAAAGGCACCGCCCACGCAGATCACGATTGATGGGATGACGCCATTATGGGTAAAGCCTGATCTTTCAGAGGCATAGCCAATGATCCCGGCGATGACGACAGTGCCGAACAGTGTGAGAAACATCGGGTCAGTCTCCTAAGCGTGTGCCCTTGGGCAGCGGATGGCCGTGCAGGAACGATGCCGCGTCCTGCGCGCCTTTGCCAGCCTTTTGCAGGCGCGTGAGACGGACCGCGCCCGCGCCGCAGGCGATGGTGAGCGCGTCGTCAAGCGTCTGGCCCGCAGGTCCGCTGCCATCGGCGCGCTGTGATCCCAGCACCTTGATCCGCACGCCGTCCTGTTCGAACCATGCGCCCGGAAACGGCGACAGCCCCCGGATCTGGCGATCAACCTCTGCGGCGGGCCGGGTCCAGTCGATTGCGGCCTCGGCCTTGTCGATCTTGTGGGCGTATGTCACGCCCGCGTCCGGTTGCGGCATCGGCGACAGGTTTGGCAAGTCGGCGAGGGTTTGCACGATCAACTGTCCCCCCATTTCGGCGAGCCGGTCATGAAGGTCGGCCGTGGTCTCCGCCGCGCCGATCGGGGTTGCCGCGCGCATCAGGACGGGCCCGGTGTCCAGCCCCGCCTCCATCTGCATGATGCACACACCCGTTTCCGCGTCCCCGGCCATGATGGCCCGGTGGATGGGCGCCGCGCCGCGCCAGCGCGGCAGGAGGCTTGCGTGAATGTTGAGGCAACCACGGGTCGGTGCATCCAGAATGGCCTGCGGCAGGATCAGACCATAGGCCACGACAACCGCCACGTCCGCATCCAGCGCGGCAAACTCCGCCTGCGCCTCCGGTGATTTCAGGGAAACCGGGTGCCGCACATCGAGCCCCAGAGCCTCGGCTGCCGCGTGCACAGGGGTTGGCCTGTCCTTCTTGCCGCGCCCGGCAGGACGCGGCGGCTGCGTGTAGACGCAGGCGATATCGTGGCCCGCATCCCGCACCGCCTGCAAGGCATGCACGGAAAAGTCAGGCGTGCCCATAAAGACGACGCGCATCGCTCAGTCCCGTTGCTTGGCCGCTTTGCGCAACAGCATGTCGCGTTTGACCGGGCGCAGGTTGTCAAAGAACATCCGCCCCGACAAATGGTCGATCTGATGCTGGATCGAGCGCGCCTCGAGCCCCTCGAAATCGCGGCGGTCGACCATGCCGTCCTCGTTGGTAAAGCGGATGGTCACCGCCTTGGGGCGCATGATTTCAGCCGACACGCCGGGCAGGCACGGGCTCGCCTCGGTGCCGCGCTCCATCTCGTCGCTGGCACTCAGCACGGACGGGTTGGCAAGCAGGATGCGCCGCGACCGGTCCGGCGTCACGTCCACGACCGCCAGTTCCAGCATGACGCCGATCTGCGGGGCCGCGAGCCCGACGCCCTGCCCCGGCATGGCGTCCATCGTGGCGACCATGTCCTCCCAGATGCCCCGCACCTTGTCATTGATGGTGTCAACCGGCGCCGCCGTGGCGCGCAACCGTTTGTCAGGCCACTGCAGGATACGACGAACTGGCATCAGGCTTTTTCCCGCGCGCGTTCTTTTTTCAGCTTCACGGCCTTGCGGGTGATCAGCTGCCGCTTCATCGGGCCGAGATAGTCAATGAACAGCTTGCCGTCGAGGTGGTCGATCTCGTGCTGCACACAGGTCGCCCAAAGACCGTCCATTTCCCGGTTCTGTTCGTTCCCGTCCATGTCGATCCAGCGCACCTGCACCAGCTTGGGGCGGGTGACATCCGCGAATTGTTCGGGGATCGACAAACACCCTTCCTCGTAGGTGTTCATCTCGTCCGACGCGGCCACGATTTCGGGGTTGAACATGGCCATGGGCTGGGGCGCTTCGCCCTCTTCCTTGACGCAATCCAGCACGATGAGGCGGCTCAACACGCCCACCTGAGGGGCGGCCAGACCAATGCCCGGCGCGTCATACATCGTCGACAGCATGTCATCGGCCAGCGCGCGCAATTCGTCCGTGACATCCGCCACGGGGGCGGACACCTTTTTGAGGCGCGGATCAGGATGCAACAGGATAGGCCGTTTCATGGCACCCGCTTTAGGCCAAGTGGGTGCGGGCCGCAATGCGCACTTGCGCTCGGGCCCGCCAACGCTAGCCTGCAGCGCAATGCAAACCGGAGTGACAGCATGAGCTTTGACGACATCATCGACCGCCGCGGCAGCCATTGTGTGAAGTGGGACATGATGGAGGCGCTCTATGGCGTGCCGCAGGATCGCGGGCTGGCCATGTGGGTCGCCGACATGGATTTTCGCCCGCCGCAATGCGTGCTGGATGCGGTCTCTGCGCAGGTCGATCACGGGATCATCGGGTATTTTGGCGATGACAGCAAATACAAGGCCGCGATCCAGTGGTGGATGGATACGCGGCACGGCTGGCACGTGGAGGCCGACCACATCTTTACCACCCACGGCCTCGTCAACGGCACGGCCATGTGCGTGGAGACATTCACACAACCCGGCGATGGCGTGGTGCTGTTCACACCGGTCTATCATGCGTTCGCCAGGGTCATAAAAGCGAACAACCGCCGTGTGGTGGAATGCGAGATGGTGCTGGCAGACGGCCGCT
>CAZRUV010000005.1:0-41687 GCA_964603315.1 uncultured Rhodobacterales bacterium | reverse complement strand
AAAGCGAACAACCGCCGTGTGGTGGAATGCGAGATGGTGCTGGCAGACGGCCGCTATGAGATGGATTTCGACGCCTATGACGCGCAGATGGACGGGTCAGAGCGGATGGTGATCCTCTGCTCGCCCCACAACCCGGGCGGCTGCGTCTGGTCGCGCGGCGAATTGGCCGCCGTTGCCGCCTTTGCCAAGCGCCACAACCTGATCCTCGTGTCGGACGAAATCCACCATGACCTTGTCATGCCCGGCCACACCCATATCCCCATGGCGCATATCGAGGGGATCGAGGATCGGCTGATCATGATGACGGCCACCACCAAGACCTTCAACATCGCGGGATCGCATTCCGGCAACGTGATCATCGCTGATCCGGACCTGCGCGCGCAATTCGCGCAACGGATGGCGGGGCTGGGGCTGTCACCCAACTCCTTTGGCCTCTTTATGGCCACCGCCGCCTATTCACCCGAGGGCGCGGCTTGGGTCGATGAACTGGTGCAATACCTGGATGGAAACCGTCGCCTGTTCGATAATGCCGTCAATGCGATCCCGGGGCTCAAGAGCATGGCGCTTGAGGCGACATACCTGTCCTGGGTCGACTTCGAGGGCACCGGCATGCCGCGTGAGGAATTCACGCGTCGCGTTGAACAAGACGCCTGCATCGCCGTTAACCATGGCCCGACCTTTGGCGCGGGCGGCGAGAACTGGCTGCGGTTCAACATCGCTACGCCGCGCGCGCGGGTGCAGGAGGCGGTCGAACGCCTGACCGCCGCTTTTGGCGATTTGCAATAGAGGGCGCCCCATGTTCACCATCGAGCACGAGTTTGACAGCACGGTCATCACCCTGGTGGATGACGGATCAGCGCCCTTGCAAGAGGACGTGATCGTCAACAGCTTTGCCGAATGCATCACGGTCGAGCAATTCGACCCGCGTACCGACAGGACGATGCGCGTGACATTGTCGCCGGAACAGGTCCGCGATCTGGCAGCAGCACTTGACCTGCCCGAAGGCGTCTATCAGCTGCGCAAGGACGGATAGTTGCCCTGACACCCGCGCACGGCTTAGGCTGACCAAAAGGGGGATGTCATGTACACGGATGCGATCAAAGATGGCGGCGTTGCCGTTGTGACGGGTGCGGCCAGCGGCGTGGGACGGGTTGCCGCGACACGCTTTGCCGAGGCCGGGCTCAGCGTCATTCTCGCCGAATTGCCCGGGCCCAATCTGGACGATGCCGTGGCGTTCGTGCGGGCCGCGGCGCAGGACGGCACGGTTGTTCTCGGCCACCCCACCGATGTCACGCAGGATGGCGATCTCGCGGCGCTGGCGGATGTGGCCTTTGCCACCGGTCCCGTTGCGGTCCTGATGAACAATGCGGGCATCGGCGGGCTGTCCAACAGCGCGTGGACCGACATGGACAAGTGGACCCGCCTGCTCGACGTGAATTTCCACGGGGTACTGCGGGGCCTGCACGCCTTTGTGCCGCGCATGATCGAGGCCGGGCGCCCGGCCGCGATCATCAACACCGGTTCCAAACAGGGCATCACCACGCCTCCCGGCAACCCCGCCTACAACGTCTCGAAGGCTGCGGTACGGGTCCTGACCGAGCAACTGGCCCACGAACTGCGCGAGGCTGGCGCCCCCATATCCGCGCACCTCTTTGTGCCCGGTTTCACCTATACCGGCATGATCGCCAGCTTTATTCCCGAAAAGCCTGCAGCAGCATGGACCAGCGAGCAAACCGTGGACTATTTCATCGATCGCATGACGGCAGGCGATTTCTATATCCTGTGCCCGGACAACGATGTGGACAGCACCCGCGACAAGCGGCGCGCGGCCTGGGCCATCGGCGATATCGTCGAAAACCGCCCGGCCCTGTCGCGCTGGCATCCGGACCACGCCGACGCCTTTGCCCGGTTTGAGCAAACCGGCGAGGATTGATCTCAAACGAGGCTGGCCTTCCCGCGCGTCTCTGATAGCGTGGCGCCAGTTTGAGGGAGAACGTCATGGCCGTCGGCAAGAACATTCGCACCTATTTCAACGGTACCTGGCACGACGGTGACGTCGCGATCATGCAGGCCGCGGATCATGGCAGCTGGCTCGGCAGCAACGTGTTTGACGGCGCGCGGTATTTTGACGGGCATGCGCCCGATCTCGAGGCGCATTGCGCCCGCGTGAACCGCTCCGCAGCCGCCCTGATGGTCACGCCCACAGTCTCCACCGAGGACATGGTTGCCATCGTGCACGAGGGGCTCAAGCTCTATCCCAGGGACGCCACCGTCTACATCCGCCCGATGTACTGGGCCATCCACGGCGACATGACGGGCATTGTCCCGCTGGCCGAGGAAACCGGCTTTGCCATCTGCCTCGAAGAGATCCCGATGGCCGCCCCGACGGCGTCGACCACGCTGGGCCGGACGCGGTTCCGCCGTCCCGTGCTCGAGGACAACGTGGTCAATGCCAAGGCGGGTTGCCTCTATCCCAACAACGCCCGGATGCTGACCGAGGTGCGGCAGCGTGGCTTTGCCAATGCGCTGGTGACGGACGCGATGGGCAATGTGGCCGAAAGCGCCACCGCCAACGTCTTTATGGTGCGGGACGGCACAGTGTTTACCCCGATCCCGAACGGCACCTTTCTGGCCGGGATCACCCGCGCGCGGCACATCACCAATATGCGCGCCGACGGGATGGAGGTGGTCGAGACCGTCCTCGGCTTTGACGATTTCGAGGCCGCCGACGAGGTGTTTCTGTCCGGGAACATGATGAAGGTCACCCCGGTGACCGGGTTCGAGGACACATCCTACCAGATTGGCCCCGTAACCCGCCGGGTCCGCGAGATGTACTGGGACTGGGCCGCAACCACCTGAACGCGCAAAGTCGCATGGCCTTACAAGTCCTTGCCGTTAGGCGCATTTTCCAATTGCAAGCGCTGCGGCGCAGGGCCATGATCAGGCGAACGACCAAAAGGACATGACACATGCGCAAGTTTCTTGTTGTGCTGGATGACAGCCGCGAGTGTCTGAATGCAATGCGATTTGCAGCCATGCGGGCGTCGCATACCGGCGGGGGCGTTGCGGTTCTGTCCGTGATCCCGCCGGACGAATTCAATCACTGGATTGGTGTGGGCAACGTGATGCGCGAAGAGGCACGCGAACGCATTCACGCGCATTTCGAGGTGTTTGCAAAGTGGATGCGTGACAAGCAGGGCATCGAGCCCGAGTTGATCATCCGCGAGGGGCAGCCCGTGGACGAAATCATGTCGCATGTGCTCGAAGACCCGGAAATCGGTGTTCTGGTCCTTGGAGCCGGAACCGACAAAAAGGGGCCCGGTCCGCTGGTCACGCAGCTTAGCCGCAACGCAGGCAATCTGCCCATTCCCGTGACAATCGTGCCGGGTGATCTGAGCAAGGAAAAGCTCGAAGCGATCACCTGACATCCGAGCCGCACCTATCGCGGCAGGTCACCCGACACCGTCAGGGCCAGGATGATCGTTTCGATGTCGTCCTGCGCAAACCGTTCGCGGGCGGTCACTTCGGCCGGTGGGTTGTCGGCAAAACTCAGGTGCCATTCGCCTGTGGGCGGTAGACCGATAAGGGGCAGGAGCGTCGTGCCATTGCCTGCACGGGTGCTGATCTTGCCGTCGACAGTCGTGGCGCTGCCGCCAAATTGCCCCGCAACCCCATCGGGAGAAAAGGAGAGGCTTTGGACGTCCTGCTCGAAGGTAGCGCCGGACCTGCGCACGAAATAAAGGACAACGGCGTCAATACGCAGATTTGTGATGTTGGGCGGGAAGTCCTCCGGCTGCGTGGCAAAGCGCACCGACATCGGTGTCGGCGTCTGACCCGGGTTCCTGAGATCGTAATGCGCGGCCGGGAACGCATCGCGCATATCAAAGGCGCGGGTGATGGTGCGTGTCCTGCCCTGGCGGGCGCGCACACGGGCCTCGTAGGCGGGATCGTGGCGTGCAGTCATGGCGGCGGTGACGACAACCGTGGCGATGCTGTTGTAGTCCATCGGGTTGGCATCCTTGGCCATCGACAGCTGGAACATGGCATCAAGACCCACGCCCTCGAACGGCCCGCGCAGAGCCGCGCTGTCGGGTTCAAGCGTCGCACCGCTCGCGGAGACATGCGGGGCCGTCAACGCAATGGTCTCTGGCAGGCCGCGAATGATCACCGGCTCGAACGTGCCGGAACTGGTGCGCACCACTGTCCGGGACACGCCTGCAAAGGTCAGCCGCCCGCGGATGCCCCGCGTCGGATCAATCAGCGCCACGACAGAGACAGAGATGTCGCGGAGCAAGGTCAGATAGTAGCCCGGCATCTCTTCGTCGATCATCGACAACGGCAGGGAAAAATCGAGAAGGCCCGTTTCGCGGAACCGCTGGAAGGAAAGCGGGTAAAGCTCGGCCAGGTCGAAGTTGAGGCTCAGGCTCTGGTCACGCTGACGGGTTTCAAAGGCGTAGGAATCGACCTTGTGCAGATCCCGCAAGAGCCGCGCCGACCCGGTCAACCCACGGCGATCGGCTACGCCGTCACCGGACAGGATGTTCGCCGGCACCGGTGTAGAGGTGTAATCGGGTTGGATCAGGCGGAGCTGGGCCTCCTGACGTTCGAAGGCCACCTGGCGTTGCGCCAGCAGCGCCACGTTTGTCGCCTCTTGCAGGAAAAAACGGTAGACATCGTTCAATACGCCGGAAATCCAGAGATACATCTCTTCAGTGAAGAATTTGCTTGTCAGATACTTGAGCACGTCGACCGCATGGGTTTGCTCGAGCTCCGCGATGGCGCGCTCCTGCACCACGAGGTCCATCTGCCCGCGGGCGATGACCTCCTGCTGGTCGGCAATCTCGATGTCGATGGCTGCAAGTCCCTGTTGCAGACGCCAGTCCTGCATTTGCCGCTCGAGCCCCGCTTCGAAGGACTGGACCTGGGCGCGCGTGCCCGCGTCGATGGCGCGGGCATTGTAGATCCCTTCCGCCACGGCCGCGCCGATTTGGGTGGCTCGCAGGCTGCCTTGTGCAACGGCCATGACGATCTTGCTGATCGGCCCCTTGGCTTGGGCGGTGTCTGACATGGCGGCCAGTGTCAGCCCCGCCACCTGCCCGGTTGTTCTGGCGGTGTTGCTGGCCCGTTGCGCCCGGCCCGCGTCGCGGTAAGCATCCAGCAATGCGCGTTCATGATCAATCGCACCGGTCGCAACGCGGTTGGCAAACGTACCCTGACGCAAGGCGGCGGACTTGCGCTGCAGGCGCACCAGGCCGATCTCCTGACTGGCAACGGAAATCCGCAAATCCTGCAGCGATACGCGCGATTGGGCCAGTTCCACGCCCTGCTCCGCCTGCAGAACGGAAAAGGCTTCGGCTTCGGCGCGTTCCAGCGCACTTTGATACCCCGCCTCCATCTGTTGCGCGATCGAGGCCAGTTGCTGTGCGCGTTCAAAGAGCACGCGGTAGCTGTAGATCGTTGCAGGTTGTTCAACGACGCCGTCAAAGATGCGTCCATCCGCGGAAACCATCCCCGCCCCGATGCCGATTGGCGCGCCGTACGGGTCCGCAGGCCGTACGAGGCCGGCGAAGTTGCGGCATGTCCGCAGCTTGTACAGATTGGCCTTGGCGCGATCCGCCAGCGCCTGGATCACCGGGTTCTGTGGCACACAGAAGTCAAAGGACACACCGCTGGGCGCCGCAAAATGCGTGACGGCCATGGCGTTGAGCGCGGCCAGCGGTTGGGCTGCTCGGAAGGCTGCAATTTCAGCGCCACGCGGGAGGGTGTCGGGGTCTGCAACGAAGACGGACGCACTGAGATTGACCGTTGGCGCGGGGGGGGCGGCGTCGGGCATCTCGCGCTGCACCAGCCACGGTAACGCTGTCGCGACAAGCGCCGTTTCGTTGGTGCCGGTTGCCTCGGCCAGGCTGGCCATGACGCGGGCTTCGCGCCGTTGCATTGTCATCCGCGCAGCGCGCCGTGTGGGTCTGTACGCAATCAGACGATCCTCGATCCGGCGCTTTCTGTCGCGTTGGCGTGTGCGCAGGGTCTCCATCGCGGGCCGCCCCGGTTCGGCGGCGAGGCTGTCTGCAAGGATGGCGCGCATCGCGCCTATCCGATCTGTTCGGGGACCGCCTGCGGCATTGACCGCCCTGAGATTCCGCGCTGTTTCGGCAAGGTGCGCAGGCCGGGTGAGCCTGTGCAGAGACGATATCAGGCCCAGCACCGGCAAATCGCCGCCTTCGACCAGTTCGACCTCCAACTCACCCAGAATGTTTGCACATGCCGACGTTCCCGGCCGGAGAGCCTTGTAACCCAGCAGTTCCTGCGCCTTGGCATATAGCATACGGGCCTGACTGTTCCCGTCGGCGGTGTCACGACTGAACAGGGTGTCGGCCTCTTCGATCATGCAGCGGGCGAGGATCAGCAGGATTTGCCGTGTGTAGGTGTTCTTGCGGGTCCGGGCGATCACATGGGCGTTGTCGCCATCGGCCACGTATTCCTCGGCATCCTCAAACGCAAAGGGCAGACTGCGCTCCAGTTCCAAAACGTGATCAATACGCCGTTTGCCCGCCGGTTGGCGATCGTCATAGACCAGCCGGAAGTACCCAAGGGCCGTATCGTAATTCCCCGCGCGTTGGAGCTGCAGACCCAGATGGATCGGAACAAGGCTGTGCGCCTCGCGCAGAATGGTGCGCGCCGATAATGACGCGTTCACCATCGCTTTGCCGTTGCGCATGTAGACGCTCTTGATCTCCTCCTTTCGCTGAACGAGGTCATCAAGGTCACGCGCGGGCGCAATGGCATAGGGGCCGTCATTGTCCGGCGTGACGCGCATAGGCGCATTCGGCGCAAAATACGTAAAGCCGTTTCCGTCGCGCTTGAATTCGCACAGGTAGGTCGCACGTTTCTGCGCCAGCGCGAGGGTCTGATCCGAACTTGGACCGCGCGTAAAGTTGCCGTCGCCGCTGAGCGGCGGGATCGTCCAGTTGCCCAGCATTTGCCGTACGGGGCCGTTTTCATCACCCGCCCGGGACCGTAGAAAGGCCGGGGTATAGGCGTTCTCCAAACCCGGAACGGCAAGCGGCCGCGGAACATCCAGAAAACTTCTGTTCCATTCGACCATGTAGCGGACCAGATGCCATATGCGATTGTGCACAAGCCGCTCGACAAAGGCGACCAGGCTGTCATCACTTTGCGTGGAAAGCGACCGAACATACTCGTGCGCCAGGCGCCAGCCGCCACGCCCGCCCAATCGGTCGGCGCTGGAAACGCCCTTCATCTGCTTGGCAAATTCGGCAAATCCGGCATGCAGGACCTGCATCAGGTAGTAAGCCCGGTCGCGGTATCGCGCCTCGGAATGAAAGGAATAGTCCAGCGCATTCCGCTCCATCAACAGAACATCGAGGAAGGAACCCAACCCGCGAATGGAATAGTTGCCCGGAACCTGCTCCACGCCCCCCGGCGGGTTGATCGGATAGATGACCTCTTGGCCCTCATGGTCAGTGCTTGGCACAAACAGGGGCACCTCGAGGTCTGACAGATCAATGTCCCGCAGGCTGACACCCACGCGGTTTTCCAGCCAGTCCTCGTTAAAGTCGCGGATCCGACTGCGAATGAAATTGTCGTCCCCCGTCCAGGCCTCGGCAAAGTCGTTGAAGCCGTCCAGATCATCATGCACACCAAACCCGTCGCCCGGCGCGTACCGGGTTTCCGTATCGAGATCTCCCGCGCGCTGGATGATCTGCGAGTGCATCCACGCCCCGTCATTGGAAAAGACGTGGATGCGCTGGCTCAGCGGAAGGGCGAGCAGACCGCGATAGTTCCCGATGTCCTGCAAGCGTCGCCAGCGCAAATCGTCATTGCCGGGCAGGTCCGTGGACAGGTTCCGGAACAGGACCTGCCGGGACTGGACGTTCTCGATCACCACCACGTATTCGGAGGCATTGCGCTGGAGCATGCCACGCAAGCGGATCGGTTCATTCAGAAAGCGGTATTCGGACAGGCCCTTCCAGTGCAGCGGCCGCCAGCCTGCTGACGCCCAGCCATCCGCGTTTGCATCGAGTGACCGGATGGATATCGTGTTGTTCCAGTCCTGAAAGGCAACGATGGTTTCAAAGTCGCGCGCCGGGTCAAAGTCATTCTGACCGGGACGGACGGCACTGGGACGCTTTTGAATAACGGCCACGCGAAAACCGGATGTGCGGCCATGCGGCAGCTTGAGTTGACGCCGCTTGGACCAGGTCAGATCGTCCAGATCATATGTCAGATACTCCAGGAACCGGTCGCCGACAGCTTCGGTCAGGACGAACAGAACGATGTACCGCTTGCCGCGCGGTGTCGTGTGAGGGACCGCGCCCAGAATCTTGACAACGGATGCGGCACGTCTGACGCGGGACCAGTTGTAAATCAGGTTGTTGGGGATCACGGTCGGTTGCGCGGCAATGTAGACATTGCCGGTTTCCTGTGACCGGGCCAGAAGGAAGGTCAGCACCCGGTGGTGGCTGCGCCCGGTCCGGCAGGTGCCGGGCACCCGCGCAAGCACACTGCACTGTGCCTCGGTGCGCAGGTTCGACACATCCCGGAAATAATCGGAATAGCCGCGCGCGGCGTCACAGGCCGCTTCCGGTCCAAGCTCTCTTGGCAGGTCAGCCTTGAGCGTTCGATACGCCTCCGTCTGGTAGACCATGGGCGTGACGTGCAGGCTGTTTTCCGGAAACAGATAAACAAGCATCCCCGCGCGCCAGTCGCGATAGGTGCCAATGCGCCGCCATTCCGCCTCGAAATTGGAGACCGCCAGTGTCAGGTGGCGCAGCACGGGCATGTGATCCTGCGTGTATATCCCCCTGACCAATCGCTGCAGCGTTTCAATGGCATGCGCCACGCGGCTTGTGCGCGCGCAGCCGCCCATTGCCATGTCCATGAGCAAACGGCCGTCCAGCCACGCCGCCCGCCCGGCAAGGCTGTTGCCCTCCGCACTCGACGCGTCAATCAGGATATTGCGCAGCGTTGGCAGGTGCGCTTCTTCCGCCGCCGCGACAGCTGCGGAAAGGGCCGAGCGCAAGGCGTCGCGTTGCTCCTGCCGCGCGGCAAGTGTGTCGGTCCAGCGTTGGTCTGCGATCTGGTCAAAAAGCCGCGCACGCGCCGGGTCGCTCGGTACGTCCGGTGCGGGATCAGGCAGCGCAAAGAGATCAGGGCTCAGCACGATGGGGCCCGTGCCGTCGGGGTCGGCAGCTTCTTCGGCGCGCCAATCTGCCGCCAGCCGCCTTTTTTCCGCCTGAACGAGGATCGCGCGGACCTCTTCGCGATCATCGGCGCTGACCGCCCCGCTTGACGCAGCGCGCAGTCGCACCTCATCGAGAAAGCGGTATTCCAGCATGGTCAATCCGTGGCGCGACAGTTCCAATGCCACGCTCGCGCCCGCCGCCTCGCTTGCAGCAAGTTCCTCGAGAAGGCCCGTGTCGAGGCCTAGCGTGGATGCCGCTAGCGCGGCCTCAAGCCGATCCGCAGCCGTCGCGGCACCCTGCTCTGCGGCCACAAGCGCATCCAGCCGATCATCCGTGAAGGCACGGCGTTCTTCCCACAAGGCGACGGCCCGCAGCGCGTTTGGGGCGTCCGCGTTCAACGCCTGAATGGCGTCCAGTGGCACCCGGTCCGGGTCGATGATCGGCGGCTGGCTGCGCGTCTCCAGCGCGGCCTCCCACGCGAGACGCTCACCCGGAAAGGCGCGCCACGTATTCACCGAGACGTCGCCAGGTGCCACGGGCCAGAAAAGGCGCGGGCCAAACACAAAAGCGCTGTCATTTGCCTCTTCTGCCACCCATTCAGCATGCAGCGACAGGCGATGCACGCCGGACAGAATATCGAGCAGCGTTTCCAGTTCCGCCTCGCGGTCTTCGGGGGCCAGTTCCGCGACCGCGCTGGACGTGATGTCCGCGTCAATCCGCACCAACTCGGTCAGGGCGGCCTGTGACAGGTTCAGCGCAGCGAGCGCGTCTTGTGTGGCGCGCACAGCGTCGCTGTCCGGATCGGTCGCGGTCAGCGCATCGGCGTGCCCTTCCAGCGTATCCATACCGACACCCAGTGTGGCCTGAACTGCGGCTTGCAAACCGGCACTCAGGGGATCAAGCGCGCTCATGGCCTCCCGGTGCGCGTCGAGCGCAGCCCCGCGCGCCGAAAACAGCGCAAAGGCCGGGTTTTCGTCCAAAGGCGTGCGGAAATCCGCAACGCTCAGCAGTGCGGGATCGACAAAAGGGGCGGGGTCCGGCCCGGTAAAGCGATCATCGGGGTGGTCCATGGACTGCCAGAACGCGTCCATCTGCGCATTCTGCCATTCGACGATCTGTGGCGTGGCAACGACCGTCGCAGGGTTGCTAATCCGGGTCGAGCGATAGCCGAACAGCGCCTGCAACTCGTTTTCGGACGGCGAAATCGGCGGCTGTTCGACGTTGAAAAATATCTCCGCCAGCCGGCTTTCATCAATCCCCAGCCTTGCCGCGACCGACCGGCGTTCCTGAGCGATGCGCGCGACGTCCGCGTCGTTATCGCCGGGCACAAGCGTGGCGCGGCGCAACTGATCGAAATCGACACCCATCTGCGCGAGGATGGACACATAGAGCTTGTTGCGCACGGCGCGGTAGGCAAGGCGAACTGGGCTGGGCAGCGACAGATCGGCAGTGTCGCGCAAATCGGTGAAGGACCACAGCGCCTCGCAGGCCAGCCGCACTTGCAACTCCATTTCCTCCACCGCGGCACAACTGGCCGGCAACGCCCCGAACGGCTGGTGCAGGTCCCGTTGCAGATCAGCAAAGTCAATCTCGGCGTCGCCATCGCGCACATGCACCAGAACCCAATCCAGAAGCATTGCGAGATAGGCCGCCGGGCTCACAGCACTCAGGCAGTCCTCGCACCCGCAGGTGTCGGCCTCTTCGAAAAGTTCGGGGATCCCGTCGGGCAGGTCCGAGCCATCGTCGCCGTCATCATCATCGGGAGCGGTCTTGTTGGAAATCCACGCGCCGTTGACCTGATGGTCAAAAAGGCGCGCCTGATCGGCGGCAGCGGTGTAAAACGCAAAGGCTTGCGCGTCACCACCCGATGCGCGGCGCAACGGATCGATTGCGCCCACAAGGCCCGATGCGGTCAGCGATTGCAGGCTGCCCAGTCCCTCTTCGACCACGGCGGCGCGGGCCGCGTCGTCCAGGTCGGGCTTCAGAACCGACCACCGCGCCTGCCCGCGCAAGGCCTCCAACCCGTCCGTGTCATCGCCCGGCAGGCTGTCCGCGCCCAGCAGGTCCTCGACCGTCTCGAGACCCGCGTCGGACAGGGTCTGGGCCAGATCCGCTGATGCCAACGCATCCAACCGAACGGAAGCCCCGGGGTCGGCAGGCAGCACGACGCGCAGTTCGGCAGGATCGTCCGTGTCCAAGGGGACGGTGATTTCGGTCTCGTGCAGCGGCGTGCCGTCCTCTTCAACCGTCAGGGCGAGGCTTATTGAGGCGCCTGCGTCGCGTGGCACAAAGGACCCGATTGTGGCGCGGCCCGCACTGTCGCTGATGCTGCGCGAGAGAGGCGCGCTGTCGGTGTCGGCACGAACCGCGCGTGTGGTCACCGTCAGCCCGGCACGGGGTCGCTCGACTCCGTCGGCGTCAATTGAGACGAGCACCGCGAACGCCTGCCAGAACGAACCGGCATCGGCCCCGATTGCCTGCGCCGCGAACCGATCAAGGAATTCTTCGATCTGGCGGGAGATGTCCGGGATGATGCGCTCTGCGATGGATGTCGCGATGGCGCGGCGCACCCTTTCTGCAGGCAATTGGAAAAGCTCCGACGTCCGCGTTGGCAAGTCCTGCCGAAAGCACCCGTAAAAGGCGTCCAGAATGACGCCCGTCCGCTCTGCCGACCGCGCCGCAATGGTCAGAAACTCGAGTTGTTGCGCCACAGTGCGGCGCTCAAAGTCGCCAAGGCGTCCCGCGCGTATGATTTCTTCGGTCAAAAAGCGCCGGTCACTTGCATCAAAGGCGTCATACGGCACCCCTTCACGGATGCCCTCAAGGGCTGCCCGCAGCAGATCGAGTTCATTGCTCCGCGTGCGCGGTTCGGTATCGCGCGGCTCGATCACGAGGTCGATGCGTTCTTCCGGGCCTGCATTGAAGACCGTCTCGGATGCAGCCAAGACCTGCCCGTCTGCGTCATGTACGCGTACGATCAGATCGGCCGTTTTCTTTTCGGCGCGGCCAAACATCGTTTCGTCATATTCGATGCGGTAGGTCGCCGACCCGTCCAACCGGAAGCCGCCCAGAAACTGCTCACTCCGCATGTCGCGGTCGTAGGCGCGGACAGTCAGGTCACGGCCTTGCGCCCGCCCGGATCGGGTCACTGTTCCGAATACAATCGCCATCGTCTTCCCCTCTCATTTTCCATGCGCTGACGGTTCGGTATGTCCCATCGGCGGGATGTTCCCTTCAGAACCAGTCGATCACCGCCCGGGCCGCCTCAATGCCGGCGGCGCCCAGATCTTTCGCATTGTCAATTTGCATTTCGACGGTAGCCTTGGGCACGTGGTACCAGGCCGAAACAACCGTCACGTATCCCCCCGCCACGGCCGCAGCCCCCTGTCCGCCCGGGACATCTTCAAGGGTTGAAGACAGAGCATCCTGCACCGATTGACCGGTTGAGACCATCCGTTCATCGACGCCGACTTCGACGTTGTATTCGTGCATCGCCACTGCGGTTTCGGCGATGTCGATCGCTTCCTGCGCCGGGTTGACCGCGGCGACTGCTTCCTTGGTCGCGCCCTCGTAGTCGCCTGCGTAAGCGTTGGTCGAAACCATCACGATGCCAACCGCGATGCCCAGCGGGCCGATGCGCTTTGCGGAATTCAGAACTTTGCGTCTGAGTGACTTTGGCGGGCCGACCTTGGGTGGAGGCGGAACCGTGTACCCGATAAAGGAATCGCCCTTGGGCACATCAGAGATTTTGCTGGGGTTTGGGGTAGGATCCGTGATCAGCGTATCGCGTGTCGCGGGTGGCGGTGGCACCTTTGGTTTGACCGGCGGTTCTGGTGGCGGGGGCGGCGCCGGGTCCATCGGGTCGGTGACGCGCTTGCGCTTTTCGGTTTTTGGTATGGCGTCTTTTTCGGTTATGCCGGCGGGACCGTCGGGTTGTTGTATAGGGGGCGGCTCAATTCCCGGTGTGATACTTCCTGGTACCGTACCCAAGAGCTTGATGCCTGCCCCAAATCCACGCAACAACCCTCCCCACCATTTCTTAGACGGATCCCCGGCGGCCAGACCAGACGGGTCACTGAAGTTGAGCGGATTGCCGGCGCAGTAACGGTAGAGGTTCGGACCGTCCACCGGGCCAGCCGGATCAGGCGTGACCCATCGGCACAGCCACGGCGCGTAATACCGGGCGCCATGATGCTGCAGGCCGCTTTCTGCGTCGCGGTGTTGGCCTGTGTATCGCCAGCGTTTGCGGGCAACGCTGCCAAAGGCGGTTTCGCCGTAAGCGCGGAATTCCTCGCGGTCGATCAGGCCACCTGCACTGTCCAGCACGACCGTGACGCTGTTCTGGTGGTCGCTCAGGTAGTGCTTTGCAGCCGGGGTCGTATCATCGGGAAAGGCAGGGCCAAAGCGCAGCGACGCCAGCCGCGACGCGCCATCCATGATGTCGAGCACGTCATTTTCCACCTGCCCTTCGCGGGTCCGCTCGAACCCGCCTGCGGTCACCACCATGCGCAACGGACCCGCGCTGCGCCGCACCAGCTTGACGACCCGCGCACCATCCGCACCATAGAGATAAAGCGCCTCGATACTAGGTGCGGCCCCCGAGGGGCCCACCTCAAAGCCCTTCATCTGGTTGCGCGCATCCCAGTGGTGCCGCCGCGAAGCCTCCGCGTCGATCAGGTTGCCCATCGCGTCATAACTGTAGTCAAAGTTCTGACCAGCCACGCTCAGTCGCGCCAACCGGTTGTTGCGGTCTTCGCCCGCGACCCGCTCGGCGGTAAAGAGGCGCGTAAAGCTGCCCGCTGCACCGGCCTGATGGCGCATTTCCTCCAGCGTGCCGGTGCGGCTGTAGCGATACCGCTCTGCGTACGCCCGGGCGCGGGTGACGTCTGTCGGATTGTTCGTGTCGCGCCACGGTTCCAAGCCCGCAGGCCCGTCATGTTCACGCCCGGTGGCGCTGACAAGCCGGTAAAGCGCGTCGTACTCAAACCGGCGGATCATCGCGTCGCCGGACGCAAGACGCATTGCCAGCGCGCCGGTTTCGACAGCCGCATCCGGGTTGTTCAAAATCCCGGACCCGTCCGTCCGGTCCTCTATCCGTGTGATGTTTCCCACGAGATCGTAGGTGTAGCCGAGATCCTGCAGGGGCGGCCCGGCGGTCTGGAAGACACGGTCCCCGATCTGGTCAAATCGCGCGCTGTGCATCCGCGCCACGCGCCGTGTCACCGGATCGTACGCATAGCGCGTCATGACCCCGTTGCCGTTGGCGACAAGGGTCCGCTGTCCGGCCGCGTCATAGGTAATGTGCTGAATGTAAGGCGCATCATCCTGCACAAGTCGTACGAGTGACCCGGCCTCATTGTAGAAAAAATGCACGCGCGCTCGGGCGCCCGTCACCGTTTCGGGATGGTCGACCCGAATCGCGCGGTCGAGCGCGTCATAAAGCGTATCGACGCGCAGAACACGAGGATCGTGCCGCTCGGACGCGAGCACCGCCAGCGCGCCGAGACCTTCTGCGGGCCAATCCATCTGGGCCAAACCCAAACCCGCGTCCATGAGCATGCTCAAAACCGCTTCGGTCGGTACCTCCCGCTCGGTCTGCACGGGGCGACCACGAAAGTCATATCGCATCATCCGCGCCAGACCGGCGCCGTCATAGTGCAGCGCAACCCGCCCCAGAAGGTTGCGCGCCTGAAGTTCGACGCGCGTCAGGCTGCCATCCAGGTCCTCGCCGTAAAAGACGTGTTCCCGCGCCACGAACGGCAAACCGTCCCGATCCCGGTGCCAGATGCGGCGCAGGCGCGACAGGGTATCATGGGTCGTAAGTTGCACCGCTCCCTTGCCATCGCGCATCTCGACATCACGGTCGCTGGCATCCTGGAAGGCGAGGCTCTGGCCCGCGTCAATGGCATCCGTGCGAATCAGCCGGTTGCGCCGATCATAGAGGTATCGAAAGGCCGGACGCCCCATCGGGTCGATGATCTCGAGCAAGTTGCCCTGAATGTCGTAGCGCAAGGAGGTGATCAGCCGGTCGTCCGGCATCGGACCCAGCCGCTCGATCCGGATAACATCGCGACCCAAGGCGTCGATCAGCGTGCTTTTGGGTGTAAACGCGTGGCTCGCAGGTGCCCGTGCGCTCATGCCCGAACCATCACCGGTCGCGGTGCTCAGCGGAGCAAGGTCGTTCTGGTCGTAGCCATAGATTTCCCAAGGGCTCGGATCGAAGTCGGCGGGCACGGAAAGGTCGGCGGGAACACCGTGAATGGTCCACGTCTCGGACCCGTCGGCAAAGCGGTTGCGCACCGCGCGCCCGGCGGGATCGTAGAATGTACGCGCCCGCTGGCCGGTTTGGGCCACTCGAGGTGCAACGTAGTCAAACCCGACGTCAAAATAGGGCTCGTATTGTTCGACCTCGCGTCCTTGCGCATCGTAGACGACCGCGCCACTCACCCGAACGCGTCCCGGGATGGCTTGCAAAACCGCATCCGTCGGCGCTTGGTTCATGTCGCGTGGCAAGCCCGGATCGACCCCAAAAGCATCATCGCCGTCAGCAAGGCTTTCAGCCTGTTCACGGGCCTGCAAGATGCGCCCGAACCCGTCGGAAAACTCGACACGCCGCACTGTCGCGTCAGGATCGGCTCCTCCCGAGACGGGACCGTTGCGGTGAAACTGCCGCCGGATCGCAGTGGACGAGGCCGGGCGGCGGAACGCCTCTTCGGCGCTCCCCTCAAAGGCCAATAGGTCGTATTCAAAACGCTCGCTTGGCGCATCTTCGGTGTCGCCCTCGGCGATCCCGTCCGGTCCGCGTTTCACAACCGCATCCAAAAGCCCCAGCGGGGTAAACCGATACAGTGTCACATTGCCGTTCGCATCCTCGACGCGTGCCGGTTGCATGACGGTGTAGTCATGCACGAAATCGACAGTCAGGCCCGTCGGCCCGGTGACATGAACCGGGAACAGGCCGGCCGCGTCGTGCGCAATCTCCGTCACGGCGCCAAAACCGTCGCGCGTCGCCGTCACAAGGCCGCTGGACGTCCCGACAGCTCCGTCCTGCACATCGTACCGGTTTGCAGCAACTTCCGCATAATAATGTGCCACGCCGTCCGCATCTTCGATCCGGTAACCTGCGCTTGGATGGGTCGCGGTGACGAAACCGGCGGGGTAGTCGGCGCCTCCGGGAGCCGCCGGATCCAGATAGGGTGGCAAGGCCGGATCGAAGGCCCCGTCCAGCGCCGCCGCCAGGTCATCCCCGGTCAGGGCAAGCTCTTCCTGCCGGACGAGCAACCCGAAATCGCCGATCTGCTGCAACGGCAGCCCGACAAATGCCGCACCATCATAGTAGCTGCGTGCGCGGGCCAGTAGGCGCGTTTCTGCGATGCCGTCCAGAAAGGCCTGCGCCAGATTCTCGGCAGTGACGGCAACGCCCTCGATGGTGCTGAAGATTTCGACTGTATCGACCTGTGCGGGCCGGTCGACGATCAGGTGCGTGTCATCGACCCGGGTCGCAAATTGCGTGACACTGCCATGGGTCAGAAAGTCCTCGCGCGCTTCGCCAAAACCTGCCCAGCCGCGCGGACAACCCAGGGTCATCTGCCTGCGTGGTTGACCAAATGCGTCCGGATCACCCGACAGTTCGATACGCGTCATGGGATCGTTGCCGCGCTCCCAGGATGTGGTGCGTGTCGCAAGATCAAAGGCAAAGAAGACTGACCAGGTGTCGGCCGGTTCCGCCAATTGAACGACGTCGATGTCCCGCAGCGTTTCGGTGACGGTATAGGGGCGGTCCTGCCGGGCCGAGCCGTCCCGCGCATAAACCTCGGTGCGCAGCGGCGTACCGCGCAGGGCCCGCCACGCGTCGCGTCGATCATCCCGGCTGCTCAGGCTGTTGATCCGGTCCTCGACCCGGTCTCGAAACAGGGGAAAGCCCGAGGGATCGCCCGACCAGTATTCATCGTCAAATCCCTCGACCGACCAGTCTTCCGCCACGGCGCCGGTGGGGCCAAGTGCAAACCAGTGCCGCGTTTCGGTCGGCGATCCGCGGAGGTGGACCTCCAGCCCCTCGAAGGGGGAGGCATTGTCGCCCAGATCCAGTTCGGCCACATGTTCGGTCACAGACCCGAAGCCGATGAACGCCTTTTCGACACCGTCGTACGCCCCGTGCCGGTAGGAAAATGAAGTCACCAGGCGATTGCCTGAAAAGACATCGGTGACGGCAACTTCGCCCACCACCTGCACGGGCATCGGCAAGGTCGTGCGCCACCGCGTCTCCGCGCGGGCACGGTCGCGCAGGAAATCATCGACCGACGAGCGGTACGACAAGGCCGTGATCGCGCCCATGTTGTTGTCGATCCGGTCCAGCAGATAGGGCTTCACCCCGCCGGAGAGATCAAGGAAATGCCAGCGTGCCCGCCCACCCGGACCAGTGGCGTCACTCCACAGGATGCCCGACGTGCCAGAGCCGTTCAGATCGACGATCCGGATGTCGCTGCTGTCATAAAAGGGCGGTGTACCGCGTATTTCGACCGGATCGCTCCAGCCTGTGCCGCCCTGGTTGAACCAGACGCGAATGCTGCGGTCACCGATGAACACCAGATCCTGTGATCCGTCACCGTCCAGATCACCCAGCAACACCTGACGCGGGTGGTATCCGGGCGGCAAATCCGGTGCGCGCCTCATGTCGATGCGCGTGCCCCAGTTGCCATGGCCAAGATTTGGCCAGTAGGCGACCCGTCGGCCGTTGATGGTCACGATGTCCGACAGGCCATCCCCCGTCATGTCACCAGTGCGCACGCGCGGATCGCCAAATGTCACATCCGGAAAGGACCCCGGCACGCCGCGCGGTCGTTGGACATGGCGCGACCACCCGCCATCCGCTTCCCGGAAGAAGCAATCGAACCGGGCCCCGGACCGGACGGCATCCATCGCCCCATCCCCATCGAGATCGAAAAAAGCAACGCTGGGATCTGTCATGTCGAAGGACGGAGTCGCGTGCAGGCGATGAAACCGCGCGCTGTCGAATGTACCGTCGGCCCCGACGGAATAGTAGCCCGGCGCGCCCGGTCCGGTAACCACCAGTTCGGTACGGCCATCGCCGTTGATATCGAGTGCCGACACGACAGGGCTGGCGAGCGATGCCCCGGACGGTGCGCGCGCCATGCTGCGCGGATGCGAGAAGCGGCCACCACCAAGGTTTTCCCACCAGCGGAACCGGCCATCCGTCTCGAGGAAGTCGGGCAGGCCGTTGCCTGTCAGATCCACCAGATCCAGCTTGGCGTCGCTGAGCGACGTGACCGGCAATGCGGACCCGCGCAACGGGTGAAAGCGGCGGCGCGCAGGTTGAAAATCGGTGTAGCCGAAATCGAGCGCGGGCAGGCGTTCCTCGACGCCTTGCGCGTCAATCCCCACCGCCCGCACCTGCGCTAAAAGCGACGCGCCGTTCGCCGGCAATCGGTCGGCCGGTGCGTCGCCGTCGCGCACGAGATCGTCGACGAAGCGCAGATCGAAACGGCGAACCGGTGCCATCGCGCCACCCGGGCCGGATGCGGTCAACATCGTGATGCTTTGACAGCGCAGGCGGGTGTTCAGGAAAAATCCGGCCCGGCCTGTGCGAACGGGGTCGGGACGGGACGTATAGTCAAACCGCACCTCGATGAAGAAACCACCGCCTGCGTCCACCTGGTTCTCGGCATAGCGAATGCGGCGCAGGTAGGTCTGTGTGCCTTGCCCCAAAGCTGCGTCAATGTCGGTTTCATAGTCATAAACGATGCGGTTGCCCAAAGGATCGACCGTCTCGCGCAGGTGCCACGCAAAGATCTGCGATGGTTCCGCCGGATTCGCTGTGACGGCAACGCCCGGTTCAGGCGCACCAAAATGGCTGATCCGACCGTCCTTGGATGAAACGCTCCATGAACGGGTTGTGCCCTCGCGCGTGAAGGCAATCCGGGCAAAGAGCCCCTCGGTCCGTGGCCGGTAGATCCGCGTTCCCGGAAGGTCGCCTGCGACCGGCACAAGGTCCTCTGCGCCGGACAGAACGAACGTATCGCCAAGATCGTCATAAGTCGGAACACCGCGTGCCGTTTTGCGGCGAATGACAGGGGTGCCCAGATCCCACCCCAGACCAAACGGACCGTTGCCCTGCCCCGTGCTGTAGCTCAGCGCCAGATCAGGCTGGAATCCGCTGCGCCCCGGCGGAACGGTCAGCGGAACCGTGTAGTTTCCGGTTCCCTTGAAGGTGTCTGTTCCGAACTGTTCGCCGAGTCCTGACTGGGCGCCACCACCTTTAGGGAGGGAGACAAGGTCTTGAGTGGTCATAATAAAATGGCCTATTTGCACAAATCGAGTCTTAAAAATCTGGTGAGAAGGTATCAGATTCTCGCTAAAATTGCGCGGGCAAAGCCGGGGGTTTCGGCCATTTGGGCGAACAGTCGCCCATACAGATGTGCATGGGCGCGTATTATGCGCACCCGGTTTGGCACCGTTAAAATCCGGCCGGGCCGATTGGGGTCTGGCCGGGCGCGCAGACACTTTTGGCGCACCGTCTGTCGTCATACAACGGTCAGATTCGGCCACCTTAGAACCGTTCCAAACCTTGACAGCGGCACCCGCCCCCCGCATATCCAAAGCAGCCCTCAGGAGACGCTCAGATGTTCATTCAGACGGAATCGACCCCGAACCCCGCCACGCTGAAATTCCTGCCCGGTCTGACCGTGCTCGAAACCGGCACGGCAGATTTCCCGACAGCGGACACAGCCAGCACATCACCGCTGGCGCAACGGCTCTTTGCGGTTGAGGGCGTCACGGGCGTTTTCTTTGGCACCGACTTTGTGACAGTGACCAAAGCCGACAACGTCGAATGGGACCACATCAAACCCGGACTGCTGGGCGCGATCATGGAACATTTCCAGTCCGGTCAGCCGGTCATGGCCGAAGGTCATGCTCCTGCGTCAGGCCACGCAGATCACGATGGCGAAGACGGCGTCGTTGTGGGGCAGATCAAGGAACTCCTCGACACCCGCGTGCGTCCTGCCGTGGCCCAGGACGGTGGCGACATCACGTTTCACGGGTTTGACCGCGGCGTGGTCTACCTGCACATGCAAGGGGCCTGCGCGGGCTGCCCGTCTTCGACCCTGACGCTGAAAATGGGGATCGAGAACCTGCTGCGGCACTACATCCCCGAAGTGACCGAGGTGCGCCCTGTCGCCGTCTGAGTCTGGCTACACCGCGCGGTGCTATTGCGGCGCGGCACGGCTGGCCATGACAACCCAACCCCAAACGGTCGCCCATTGCCATTGCACCGATTGCAGGCGCTGGACCGGCGGGCCGGTGGCGGCTTTTGCCGCATTTGACCGCGCGGCCCTGACCGCGACACCGCCGCTTGGCATGCCTGCTGTGCATACGGTCGGAGTCGAACGGTGGAATTGCAGGGCCTGCGGCTCACCGCTGGCGGCGCAGTTCGACTATCTGCCGGATCAGGTCTACGTCCCGCTCGGCGTGATTGACCAAATTGATGCGATGGCGCCGGAATTGCACTGCCATGCGGATGCCGCGCCAGTCTGGCTTCACATCACGGACGACCTGCCGCGCCAGACAGGCTCTGCGCGCGCCACGCTGAACGACGCCGCCAAATGAACGACGCGCCGCTTGTACTGGGCTTTGACACCTCTGGCCCGCATTGCGCAGCCGCGTTGATGCGCGGCGACACGCTATTGCAGTCTAAAGGCGAAGACATGGCACGCGGTCAGGCTGAACGATTGATGGACTTGTTGCAGGAGGTACTGGACGACGCCAGCGTCGCATGGACTGACCTGAACGCCCTCGCCGTGGGCGTCGGGCCCGGCAACTTTACCGGCATACGGATCAGCGTCTCGGCGGCACGCGGGCTTGCGCTTGGGCTGGGCGTCCCGGCTTATGGCGTCACCGGTTTCGAGGCGCGCGCGCGGCTTGCACCAGCAGGGGCAGACGTCGCAATTCCGGCGCCCCGCGACATGGTCTATGTCCACTTGGACGGTGCCCCGACACTGCAACCGGCGACATCGATTCAAACCCCTGCCCCGCAACCCGGCCCCGCAGCACTGGCCGAGGCCATCGCCGCGACCGGTCGCACCCGGTGGCCGGAGCGCGCCGCCCCACCGGCGCCGCTCTACGTGAAGCCACCCGATGCCGCCCCGGCCCGGGACGCGCCGCCCAAAATCCTGCCATGACACCCGCAGCACTGGCGCAGCTGCACCGGGCCGCCTTCACATCGGAACGGCCCTGGTCGGAAAGCGAGTTTGCAGCGCTCTGCGCCCGGGATCACACCCGACTGACGGTCGCGGGGCACGGATTTGCCCTGTGGCGCGCCATCGCGGGCGAGGCCGAACTGCTCACCATCGCTGTCGATCCCGCGCACCAGCGGCGCGGGACGGGCCATCGTCTCATGCAGGACTGGATGCCACTGGCCGCAAAGGAAGCCGAAACGGCATTTCTCGAAGTGGCGACGGACAACACCGCTGCCTCGACGCTCTATGCCAGACATGGGTTCGACGTCGTCGCCACGCGCCCCGGCTATTACCAGCGACCGCAAGGCAAAGCGGACGCACTGATCATGCGCGCGCCGCTGTCCCGTTTGTATCCCCCCGTCCGCCCGTGAACACCGCCCAAGCTGTCAGCGTATCGCGAGGTCAGCCCCAATTGGCGGCCCGCGTGCACCAAAAACGGGTTGACCCCACCTCAGCCCTGCGGCCTAATCCCGCATGATCAATTCGATCCCGGGCTTGGCGGAGCTGCTGCCCCTGCCCCAACCACGATAACTGGGAGTGACGACCACATGACCTTCATGCAGAAAATCCTCGGCGCAACGGCTGCCATGGCCCTGTCCGCAGGCGCGGCACTGGCCGAACCGGCGCTGATCTTTGACCTTGGCGGTAAATTCGACAAATCCTTCAATGAGGCGGCCTTCAACGGCGCGCAGCGTTGGGCGGATGAGACCGGCAACACCTTCCGCGAGATCGAACTGCAATCCGAAGCGCAGCGCGAACAGGCCCTGCGCCGCTTTGCCGAAGCGGGCGCAAACCCGATCGTCATGGCCGGTTTTGCCTTTGCCGACGCTCTGGGCCAGGTCGCAGCCGACTATCCCGACACCAAATTCACCATCATCGACATGGTCGTGGACGCGCCCAACGTGCGCTCGGTGGTGTTCAACGAGCATGAAGGGTCATACCTCGTCGGCATGATGGCCGCCACGGCGTCCCAGAGCGGCACGGTCGGCTTCATCGGCGGCATGGACATCCCGCTGATCCGCAAGTTTGCTTGCGGCTATGCGCAGGGCGTCAAGGCCGTGAATCCCGACGCCAACGTCATCGCCAACATGACCGGCACGACACCCGCGGCCTGGAATGACCCGGTGAAAGGCTCGGAACTGACCAAAGCCCAGATCAGCCAGGGCGCTGACGTGGTGTACGCCGCGGCAGGCGGCACCGGCGTGGGCGTGCTGCAAACCGCCGCGGACGAGGACATCCTGTCCATCGGCGTCGACAGCAACCAGAACTATCTGCACCCAGGCAAGGTCCTGACCTCGATGATGAAGCGCGTCGACAACGCCGTGTTCCAGGCCTTCACCGATGGTCCTGACATGGAAACCGGGTTTAACGTCATGGGTCTGGCCAATGGCGGTGTCGGCTACGCGCTGGACGACAACAACGCATCGCTCGTCTCGGACGAGATGAAGGCTGCCGTTGATGAAGCGTCCGCTGCCATTGCCTCGGGCGAACTGGCCGTACACGACTACATGTCGGACGACAGCTGCCCCGCCCTGAGCTTCTGAGCCGGGCAGAAATGATTGTCTGGGCCGCACGGGCATCGTCCCGCGCGGCCCAGATTTTTGAAGGAAAAATCTGGCCGGATTCTTGTTTCAAGAATCCGCCCCGCGTGACGGACAGTGCCAATGACCGCCCCTGCCATTGAACTCAAAGGCATCTCCAAGGCCTTTGGCCCCGTGCAGGCCAACAAGGACATCTCGATCCGCGTGATGCCCGGCACCATTCACGGCATCATCGGTGAAAACGGTGCGGGCAAGTCCACGCTGATGTCGATCCTCTACGGCTTTTACAAGGCCGACGCCGGAGAGGTGTTCATCTCAGGTCAAAAGACGGACATCCCCGACAGCCAGGCCGCCATCGCTGCCGGTATCGGCATGGTGTTCCAGCACTTCAAGCTGGTGGAGAATTTCACCGTCCTGGAAAACATTATCCTCGGGGCCGAAGACGGCGGCCTCTTGCGCCCCTCGCTTGCCAAAGCGCGCAAGTCCCTGCTGGATCTTGAAAAGGAATACGACCTCAAGGTCGACCCCGACGCCGTTATCGAAGAGATCGGCGTGGGCATGCAGCAGCGTGTCGAGATCCTGAAGGCGCTCTACCGGCAGGCCAATATCCTGATCCTCGATGAACCGACCGGCGTTCTGACGCCCGCCGAGGCGGACCAGTTGTTTCGCATTCTCGGGCGGCTCAAGGAAGAAGGCAAAACCATCATCCTGATCACCCACAAGCTGCGCGAGATCATGGAAATCACCGACACCGTCAGCGTCATGCGCCGTGGCGAGATGACCGCGACGGTCAAAACGGCGGACACCAGCCCCGAACAGCTGGCCGAATTGATGGTGGGGCGCAAAGTGCTCCTGCGGGTCGACAAAGTGCCCGCAACGCCGGGTGACGTCGTGCTTGACGTCAAGGGCCTGCGTGTGACGGACGAACAGGGCGTCGAACGGCTCAAGGGGATCGACCTGCAGGTGCGGGCGGGCGAAATCCTTGGCATCGCCGGCGTCGCCGGCAACGGGCAATCGGAATTGCTGGAAGTGCTGGGGGGATACGCCACCGGCACCGGCGCAATCACGCTCAACGGGCAACCGATTGACCTGACAGGCAAAGACTCCGATGGGCGGTCACGCCGGGCGCGTGGCATCGCCCACGTCCCCGAAGACCGTCAGCGCGAAGGTCTGATCATGGATTTTGCCGCATGGGAAAACACCGCCTTCGGCTATCACCATGACGCGCGTTACATGTCGGGCCTGCTGACCAACAACGCGGCCATCAAGGCCGACACACAGGAAAAGATGGACCGGTTCGACGTGCGCCCGCCGCACCCGCATCTCGCCGCCAAGAACTTCTCAGGAGGCAACCAGCAAAAGATCGTTCTGGCCCGTGAAATTGAACGCAACCCTGACCTGTTGCTCGTCGGCCAACCCACCCGTGGCGTGGACATCGGCGCGATCGAATTCATTCACCAGCAAATCGTCGCCCTGCGCGATCAGGGCAAGGCCGTGCTCCTCGTGTCCGTCGAACTCGAAGAGATCCTCGGCCTCGCCGACCGCGTCGCCGTGATGTTTGACGGCCAGATCATGGGCACACGCGCCGCCGCAGAGACCGACGAAAAGGAACTGGGCCTCATGATGGCAGGGGTCGTTGGATAATGCCTTGCTCTTGCGTCACATATCCCGGGGGAGTCGCGGCAGCGACGGGGGTGAAACCCCCTGAAACATCGCGTGTGCGCAGCACGCAATCTGGTAGCGGAGCGGCACGATGGACGTAATGCCAAAATGGGCCGAGGTCATCCTCGTCCCGCTGATCTCACTGATCCTCGCCGCGATCCTGTCGGCCCTCGTGATCCTCGCGATCGGAGAGGACCCGATCGAGGCCGTCAACCTCATGATCACCGGCGCGCTCGGGTCGACCTATGGCTGGGGGTACACGCTGTATTACGCGACCAACTTCATGTTCACGGGTCTCGCGGTCGCCATCGCCTTTCATGCTGGCCTCTTCAACATCGGCGGCGAAGGGCAGGCCATGCTGGGGGGCTTGGGCGTTGCCCTGGTCTGCCTCTTCATCCCCTGGCCGCACTGGTCGCTCGCGCTGCTCGCGGCGGTGGTTGGCGCGGCCCTCTTTGGTGCCCTCTGGGCCGCGATCCCGGCCTATCTGCAAGCCAGCCGCGGCAGCCATATCGTGATCACCACGATCATGTTCAACTTCATCGCAGCGGCTGTGCTCAACTACATGCTGGTGAACGTGCTGCGCCCTGCGGGCGCGATGGACCCCGCGACCGCGCGGTTCCCCGAAGCAGTCCACCTGCCTTCCCTGCATGACATACTGGCCCCGATTGGCATCAACTTTTCCAAGGCGGCCCCTGCAAATGTATCGCTCCTCGTTGCGCTCGTCGCCTGTGTGCTGGTCTGGCTCCTGATCTGGCGCACGCCGCTGGGGCTTGAAATCCGGTCTTTCGGCAAGTCCCATCGGGCCGCGAACTACGCGGGCATCGGCGCGGTGCGGATCACCATGATCGCCATGCTCCTGTCGGGTGGCCTCGCGGGCATGATGGCCATCAACAACGTCATGGGAGAGGCGGAACGGCTGGTTCTGAACGCGGTCGAAGGGGCCGGTTTCATCGGGATCGCCGTTGCGCTCATGGGGCGCAGTCATCCCTTTGGCGTCTTCCTCGCCGCAATCCTTTTCGGGTTTCTCTATCAGGGCGGTGCGGAGCTTGCGCTCTGGACGTCGATCCCGCGTGAGCTGATCGTGGTCATCCAGGCGCTGGTGATCCTCTTTACCGGCGCACTCGACAATATGGTGCGACTGCCATTGGAGCGCATGTTCCTTGCCATGCGCCGCAAGCCGAACGTGCAGCCGGGGGAATAAGACATGGACTTTCTGACCCTCATCCAGATCCTCGACAGCTCGGTGCGCCTTGCGACGCCGCTGCTGCTGGCGTGCCTTGCGGGCCTGTTCAGCGAGCGCGCGGGCATCTTTGACATCGGGCTTGAGGGCAAAATGCTTGCCGCCGCCATGTTCTCTGCGGCGACGGCGGCGATTACGGGCAATGTGTGGCTGGGCCTGCTTGCAGGTATCAGCGCCTCCATGGTGCTGTCGCTCATCCACGGGCTTGCCTCCATCACCTTCCGCGGCAACCAGCTCATTTCCGGCGTGGCCATCAACTTTCTGGCCGCAGGCATCACGGTCCTCGTGGCGCAGGACTGGTTCCGACAGGGCGGACGGACGCCGCAATTGTCGGGCGGGGGCCGGTTTGAAGGGTTTGACCTGCCCTTTGCAGAAAGCCTTGGCAGTATCCCCATCTTCGGCCCCACCTATGCCGAACTGGTTTCGGGGCACTCCATCCTCGTTTACCTCGCCTTTCTCGCGGTGCCAGCGACCTGGTACGTGCTCTTCCGAACACGGTTTGGCTTGCGCCTGCGCGCGGTCGGTGAAAACCCGGCGGCCGTGGACACGGCGGGCGTTTCCGTCGTGGGCCTGCGCTATGCAGCCGTGGCGATTTGCGGCGTGCTCTGCGGGATCGCGGGCGCCTATCTCGCCACCGCGCTGCAGGCAGGTTTCGTCAAGGATATGACCGCAGGTCGCGGGTTCATCGCGCTTGCGGCGCTGATCTTTGCCAAGTGGAAACCGTGGGCCGCCTTGTGGACCTGTCTGCTGTTCGGGTTCCTGCAAGCCATTGCGCTGCGGTTCCAGAACATCGATCTGGGCGTGATCACGGTGCCCGTTCAGCTTATGGACGCCCTGCCCTACATTCTTGTGGTCGTGATCCTGGCAGGTGTCGGCGGCAAGGCGATCCCGCCACGCGCGGGCGGAGAGCCCTACGTCAAGGAGCGGTGACGCCAGCCACCGCCACATAAGGCCAGTTTTCCGGATTTTCCTCTCCAGTTCGCTGCAACGCCGGAAGACCCCTTGATTTCTGCACTGCAGCGGGACTAACAGGGCCCATGCAAATCTACCTGCCCATCGCCGAGGTATCGGTCAACGCCTTCCTGCTTCTGGGATTGGGCGGCATGGTCGGCATTCTGTCGGGCATGTTTGGTGTGGGCGGTGGCTTCTTGATGACGCCGCTCCTCTTCTTCATCGGCATTCCCCCCGCTGTGGCCGTTGCGACCGAAGCCAACCAAATTGTCGCCTCGTCCTTCTCCGGCGTTCTCGCCCATTTCAAGCGAAAGACGGTGGACCTCAGGATGGGGTTTGTGCTGCTGATCGGGGGCCTGATTGGCGCGGCCTTGGGCGTGGTGCTGTTCAACTATCTCAAGGCATTGGGGCAGGTCGATCTGCTGGTGCGTTTGAGTTACGTGGTGTTCCTGGGCGTGATCGGCGGGCTGATGTTCATCGAAAGCCTCAACGCGATCCGCAAGACCGCCAAGGGCGGTGCCGTTCCCAAACGCAAGAAGCACAACTGGATCCACAAGCTCCCCTTCAAGATGCGGTTTCGTGTGTCCGGACTTTATATCTCGGTCATTCCGCCAATTCTGGTGGGGCTGTGCGTCGGCGTGCTGGCCGCGATCATGGGCGTCGGCGGCGGCTTTATCATGGTACCGGCCATGATCTACCTGCTGGGCATGCCGACCAAGGTCGTTGTCGGAACCTCGTTGTTCCAGATCATCTTTGTAACAGCCTTCACGACCATGCTGCACGCCACAACGAACTACACGGTGGACGTTGTGCTGGCCGTTCTGCTGCTGGTCGGGGGCGTCATCGGTGCTCAGATCGGCACCCGCATCGGCGTCAAGATGAAGGCCGAACAACTGCGTATCCTGCTGGCTCTGATGGTCCTGGCCGTCTGCGGCAAGCTGGCGCTAGATCTGCTGTTGACGCCATCCGAGCTCTACTCGGCCGGTGTCACGGGGGGGCACTGATGCGCTGGCTGATCCTCCTCTTGTTTCTGTCTGTTCCCGCGGCGGCCGAAGAAGTCGTGCTGGGTCTCAGCCAGGACGAAGTGGCCATCACAACCAGCTTCGACGGGTCCGAGATCCTGATTTTTGGCGCCATCAAGCGCGAAACGCCGATCCCGGACGGCCCCCCGCTTGAGGTGATAGTCACCGTTGCAGGCCCATCCGAGCCTGTCACCGTGCGCCGCAAGGAACGCCGTTATGGCATCTGGGTGAACACCGACGCGGTCGAGGTGGACGAGGCCCCCAGCTACTACGCCGTTGCCACCAGCGGTCTGCTGCGCGACGTCCTGCTGAACACGGACGACCTGCGCTACAAGATTTCCGTGCCCCGCGCGATCCGATCCGTTGGCGCGCCGATGACGATTTCGGACGCACCCAGCTTTACGGGCGCATTGATCCGTATCCGTTCCGACGCCGAGTTGTACCAGCTCAAGGAAAACAGTGTCATCGTGGATGACCAGACCCTGTTTCGCGGCCGCATCAAATTGCCGGCCGCCCTGACCGAAGGAGCCTATCAGACCCGTATTTTCCTGACCCGCGAGGGCCGTGTGATTTCGCAATACGAAACCGCAATCGACGTCCGCAAAGTGGGGCTGGAGCGATGGTTGTTCAGCATGAGCCGCGAACAACCGTTCCTCTACGGGCTGATGTCTCTTGCGATTGCAATCTTTGCCGGTTGGGGCGCGTCAGCCGCGTTTTCAGTCCTCCGGAACTGAGGTTGCTGCGCACGCGGCAGACTATTCCATTGCCGGCTCACGCAGCGACAGGGGTGCGGCCGGTGTGCTGCGCAGATCGTCAACCGTCAGCGGTGCGGACGGTTTGGCCAGCCGGTTCCGCACCACCCAGATCAATTGCTCCTGCGCGCGCGTGATCGCCACATAGGCCAGTCGCTTCCACAAGGGCTGGCCCGCCTCTGTCCGTCCCATCCGCGCAGCGGTGTAGAGGTCGGGGGCAAAGACCTGCACGGTTTTCCACTGACTGCCCTGCGCCTTGTGGATGGTTACAGCGGCACCGTGGAGAAATGTAGCGCCCATGCGGGCCGCATAGGGGATAAACGGCTCTTCCTCATCGGGTTTTTCTATTTTCACGATCGATGCGGCAGAAACCTGCGGGTCTTCGGCCCCCATGACGTGCAGCCGTGAGAAACCCGGTTTGCGCCCTTCCCCGAGATAGATCACCTGTGCGCCCTTGATCAGCCCGCGCGCCTCGAGGTCGAGACGCTTTTTCCTATGTTTCAGAGGCAGTTCCAGGCCGTCGCAAATGAGAGGCTCTCCTTCGAGTAGGCGGTCTTCGGGGGCGTCATACACCGTGCGGAACGCCTGTATCAGCCGAATGCGCGTCGCGTTGCGCCACACAAGGCACGGTGAACGGGCCATCAGATCCACCTCGACCCGCTGTCCCCACACCACGCGTTCATCCTGCGCCGCGGCATCCTCAACCATGCGCTCGAACCGGTGGAAATCAACCTCGGGGTCAGCCAGTGCATGCGCCAGATCAAGGATCGGATTGTCAGCCGCCTGTCGGTGAATGCGCCCAAGCTGCAGCACGCGCGGGCCGGGCAATTTGTCAAAGACCATCGCGCCGGACTGGTTCACGGGAGCGAGCTGCGCCGGATCGCCAAACAACAGCAACGTCGGAAAAATCTCCTTGAGGTCTTCGAATTGCCTGTCGTCCAACATCGAGGCCTCGTCGACAAAGCCGATGTCCAACGGCTCTTCCCGCCGTTTCCAGCCGGTGATGAAATCGGATCCGCGCAATCCTGCAGCGGCCAAAGCGCCGGGAATGGACTTGTTGTTCTGAAAAAAGGCGAAGGCGCGATCCAACGCCTCTTCGGTCAACCCCTCGATCTCCGGTCGCTCACCGTTGCCTGCCAGCCATTCGGCGATGCGCTCGTATTCCGGGTCATAGACCGGCGTGTAGAGAATGCGGTGGATCGTCGTCGCGGGCACACCGCGAAATCGCAGGACCGAGGCCGCCTTGTTTGTCGGCGCGAGGATGGCCAGCGTACGCCTGTCGCGGCGCTTGCGGCCCTCATAGTCTCCCGACACCAC
This sequence comes from uncultured Rhodobacterales bacterium, assembly GCA_964603315.1. Taxonomy (GTDB): domain Bacteria; phylum Pseudomonadota; class Alphaproteobacteria; order Rhodobacterales; family Rhodobacteraceae; genus Tateyamaria. The sequence goes on along the minus strand of CAZRUV010000005.1, from coordinate 11,742 downwards.
TTCAACCCCTGCCCCTTCCAGCGCCTTGTAGAGCTCGGACAGCAGCATCGTCTTGCCGGACCCGGCCTTGCCCGTCACGGCCAAGACCGATGAAGCCGAGGATTGCGACGGCATCAGCAGCGCGTCATCCAGATCAATGCCCGCGCCACGCAGCATTTCTGCTACGGTGTCAAAGGCGCTGGCCTGATCGTCGGAAAGGGCAAGGGTCTGCATGGCGCGACCCTACAGAGCGCGCCACGGATGGGCCAGAGAGCTCAGGCGATTTGGGCATAGACCGGGGTTGAAAACCCGCCGAATGACCGTTCGAACCACTGGCGGGATTGGGACATCGTCACGCCCGCGCGGGCTGTGACCTGCGGGGCCGCTTCGCCCTGGTAGTGCCACAGGCCGACGCTGATCTTGTCGCGTCCTTCGCCTGCGCTTCCCAACACTTCGGGGGTCACGCCAATCATGCGATAGATGCGCGTCATGCGCGGGTCGAACACACCCACAAAGTGGTCGATCTGGAAGTGCTCCATGATCTCGCCGCCAGCCAGTGTCAAAGCCGCCGCGACGTGTCGCCCGGCGCCACGGCTCAGACAGAACCGGGTGCATTCCCAGATGAACGGACTGATGATGGGACCAGACAGGATGTCGGCAAAGTGCTCGTTGACCATGGTACGGCCCGTGGTGGGCAAGAAGCGCATGGAGCCGCCATGGCTGCCATCGGGCTCTTCCCAGATCACGTAGAGCGGGTTCAGGTCGTCGTATTCGTCGCGCTCATGCCCGTCTGCCGTGACACTTACGTCCCACCCGAGGCGCGTCTTGAACTGATCTGCGCGGTCCTCAAACATGGTGCGGGCCAATTTGGGGAATTTGTGAAGGTCGTTGGCATAAACATAGCGGAGCATTTTTCGTGTTTCCTTGTCAGACCAGCAGGTATGACAAAAACACTATTCAGATTTACATTAAAAAAGTCTGAGGCAGGCGAGCGGCCCACTTGCCCAAAGGACAAACGGGGCTTCAGACCACAATCAGCCCCTGGCTGATGGCACGCGCGACGGCATGCGTTGTGTTGTGCGCGCCCAGCTTGTGCCGCGCGCTTTCGATATAGACCCGAAGCGTGTGCTCCGAGATCGACAATTCCTCGGCGACCTTCGCACGGCTGTAGCCCAGAGCAAGGAATGTCATTGCATCAAGCTCGCGTGGGCTAAGGGGTTGTGTCGCGCCGGGTCTGCGCTCCGCTTCGAATTCCAGTGCCTTCTTGTTGAACTCATGCGCGATCAGGATGAGCTCGCGACTGTGTTCCTCTGTCCAATCTTCCCACTGGTCGTCCGCGCAATTGTGACTGACCGTAAACAGCGCGAATTGGCCACTAGGTCCGCGAATGGGAACGGAAAATCCCTGATTGCCGATGCCATGCGCGATGGCGGATGCCTGAAACTCCCTTGCTGCCTTGCTCGACCAGTCGAGCTGTTTCCAGTTGACCGGGTGAAACCGCTGGAAACACCCAATGATGACCGGATCTACGCGCAGGTAATTTTGCTCCAGATACCTGTAGCGCCATTCGTCCGGATATGTGCCGCACCCGTAGTGGTCGCCTGCCGAGTCGACCCAGTGATATACGACATGGTCTACGTCATAGTGCGCGCACAACTGCTCGGTTGCGTGTTGCAGCGCACCCAGATCGTCAGCGTGCTCCAGCCCCTCCAATATATATTCCAACGGCTGCTTCGCTGTCGCGGCGCTGACCATCCTGCGCTTCCTTTATCGCGGCGATCTCGGCCATCGCGACAATTGCCGTGTCATCCAATTGCTCGGCCAGCGCCGGCATACCGTTTGAATTGGCAAATGTTTTGAGGTCAGTGAGAACGTCCAGTATCCAGTCACTATTCATGGTCAGAGTCACTTCTCATTGGTTAACGAAAGATTAACACAACTATAGCATGTGTTAACTCGCGTTGAAAATTCACCTATTTCTCCTCCCCCAAAATAGCGAGGTCGGTCCGTTCAAGTGACTGAAACTGCTCAGGCCGCTCAAAAACGCATTGCGCCCGCGAATCTGTTAAGCGATTCGCAGGCGCAGTTTACTCTCGTTATGCGTGTATTTACTAGGGGCGCGAGTCCAAAGCATCCTCGAGCGTACGCAAACCGGTCTTTGGCGCTTGCACCAGCACCGACATGTTGCCCGGCTTGTGCTCGTTGCGGAGCATCTTCATGTGCGCTTGCGGAAGATCATCCCAGGCAAAGACTTCGGACATGCACGGATCCAGACGGCGTTCCACCATCAGGTGGTTCGCCGCAGACGCCTGTTGCAGATGCGCAAAGTGGCTGCCTTGGAGGCGTTTCTGGTGCATCCACATATATCGGACATCAAAGGTGCAGTTGAAGCCGGTGGTGCCCGCGCAGATCACGACCATACCGCCCTTCTTGCAGACAAAGGTCGAGATCGGGAACGTGCTTTCGCCCGGGTGCTCAAACACCATGTCGACATTGACGCCCTTGCCGGTGATGTCCCAGATCGCCTTGCCGAACTTGCGTGCTTCCTTGAACCATTCCGCATATTCGGGCGTATTCACCGTCGGCAATTGACCCCAGCAGCTGAAATCCTTGCGATTGATGACGCCCTTGGCGCCCAGGTCCATGACAAAGTCGCGCTTGCTCTCGTCACTGATCACGCCGATCGCGTTGGCACCTGCCGTGTTGATCAACTGGATCGCGTAAGATCCCAAACCACCCGATGCCCCCCAGACCAGCACGTTCTGGCCGGGCTTCAGGTCATGCGGTTCGTGACCGAACAGCATCCGGTACGCCGTGGCGAGCGTCAGCGTGTAACACGCGCTTTCTTCCCAGGTCAGATGCTTGGGCCGCGGCATGAGTTGTTGCGCCTGCACATTGGTGAACTGCGCAAATGACCCGTCCGGCGTCTCATAGCCCCAGATGCGCTGGCTGGGCGAATACATCGGGTCACCACCGTTGCAGTGTTCGTCGTCGCCATCGTCCTGATTGCAGTGGATCACAACCTCGTCGCCGACTTTCCAGCGCTTGACCTTGTCACCCACGGCCCAGACGATGCCGGACGCGTCCGACCCCGCAATGTGGTACGGTTGCTTGTGACCGTCAAACGGGCTGATGGGCTGGCCCAGGGCGGCCCACACACCGTTGTAGTTCACACCCGCCGCCATCACGAGCACCAGCACCTCGTGACTGTCAAGCGTCGGCACATCAACGACCTCAAGCTGCATCGCCGTGTCCGGCTCACCGTGCCGTTCGCGGCGGATGGCCCACGCGTACATCTGTTTGGGCACAAAACCCATGGGCGGGATCTCTCCCATCTCGTAGAGGTCTTTTTCAGGTGCGTCGTAGGACGCGATGCTGGTGTCGAGTGCCATTGAAGCCTCCATGGGCATGGTTTCCGCCGCAGCGCAGAATCAATGCGCTGTTGGCTGTGAATATGAGGCCAAACGAAAGAAAGCAACCCGAGAAAGTCTGTTTTTGAAATTTTATGACTTTGCAGTTGCGGCATTCTCTTGGGTCGACATGACCCGGATGGAGTTCGCGTAGAATTGCAAAAGCGAAAGTTCGGCGGCCTCGACCTGCCAGCCATCTCCGATTTTCCGGATCATTCCGCGCTTTGCCATGCGCTTGAGAGCGGCGTTGACAAAATCCGAAAAACCTTCGCCGGCGATGTCAGGGCGCGTCCCGACAGTCCGACCATACAAGGCTTCGGCTTGCGCTGTGACCGCATCGCCCGCCAGTGGCCCGTCTGCATTCAGGAACAGATGCGACAGCAGCGGCACACCAAAAACCGGCATGGAGTGTTCCACCCTGTCCTTGAGTTCATGCGCCAGTTCCTCGACCGAACCGATATCCGGCGTTGCGCGCATCGACAGTGGCTGGCCAAAGCACACACTCGCTGCGCCAAACCCCATGTTGCGACCGCGCAACCGCTGCCAGAACATCTTGAGCGTGAAGAAGGCGACAACCGAGATACGTGCCGGAAACCGACGATCCCCCCGCTGATGCGCCGCGATCAGTACGCGGTCTTCGAGAATCCGGTCATAATTGATGGCCACTGGAACAAAGACGATATCGCGCCCCTCCGCGTCATATGCGTCGATGACATAGGACAGCAGGCCCATCTTGAAGGGTTTGAGTTTGCCATCGACGCTCAGCCCACCTTCGGGAAAGATGGCCTGCGTCACACCGCCTTCCGTGGCCAGTTGCACGTAGCGTGCCAACACTCTGCGGTAGAGCTGTCCGCGCGATTTGCGCCGGATAAAGTAGGCCCCCATGGACTTGATCAACCGGCTCAGCGGCCACACCCGTGCCCATTCGCCAACCGCATAGCTCAGCGCCGAGGCCCGCGCGGCCAGATATGTCACCAACACATAGTCCATGTTGCTGCGGTGGTTCATCACAAAAACAACCGTCGCATCAGCCGGAATATCCTTGAGGCGCTCGGTGTTCTGGTCCGCCGTGTGCACCGTGTAAAGTGAATTCGCGAGCCACCGCGCGGCCCGGATGCCAAACCCGAAATAGGCAAAGGCGGAAAAGCTGGGCACAATCTCGCGGGCGTACCGACGTGCCTTTTCAAAGGCCACATCCTCGCGCACATCGTTTTCCCGCGCGTGCAGGACAATGGCCTGGCTCACCTCCGGATCATAAATGAGGCGCTGGATCATGTCGTGGCGGCGCGCCAGCTTGAAGGGCTCGATCTTGACCGTCAGGCGTTCGTTCAACTGCGTCACCGCACGTTCCAGCCTGCGTCTGAAAAACCAGCGCACGGATGGGAACAGGAAGTGCGACGCGAACGTGACCGCAGCAAAAAGCACGATCAGCACGAAAAACCACATGGGAAGTTCAACGGTCCGCCACATGGCGCAACCCTTGCAGGCGTATCGGCTTGGGACAACACGTAAATTTGCACTGGCGGGTCGGATGCAGGCAGCGCAGAGTGCGGGTATGTATCAGGGCGACAGTTTCTTTACCCTTGGGGTTGGCGGACAGATTGGTCTGTTGATCGTTTCACTGGCCTTGGCCGCTGTGGCTTTGGGCGTGACGCGGGTGATGACGTATTTCAGGCCGTACATCCTGCGGCCATTCATCTGGGCTGTGCTGTTTATCAGCTTTGTCTGGCTGTCCCCGCAGGCATACTACACCTACTACCGGATGATTTTTGACGGCCTGCCCGCGCAGTCCGTGATCCAGGCGCCGCCACGGCCCGAGGAATTGCTGGCCTTTCTGACCTTTACCCGCGAGGCGACTTTGTCGGCACATTCCGTTGGTCTTCAGGGATGGCTGATGCTTGTGGTGGCCCTGTTGCCGCGACGCAAGCGGATCCCGGAGACCAAAGACTGACCCCTTTGCACGCGCGGCAGAAATGCCGCGATGCAGCGGATTGACGGCGAGACAATATTTCGTTTATCACCCAGTCAACGCAATTTTCTTGCTCACGTGATTCACGAGGCCGCCATGACCCAGAAAGACCGCCCCTGGCTGATCCGTACCTATGCCGGCCATTCGACGGCCGCAGCCTCCAATGCTTTGTATCGGGCCAACCTTGCGAAAGGTCAGACCGGTCTGAGCGTCGCCTTCGACCTGCCGACGCAGACAGGTTACGACAGCGACCACGTTCTGGCGCGCGGCGAAGTTGGCAAGGTTGGCGTTCCGGTCGCGCATCTGGGCGATATGCGCACGCTCTTTGACGAGATCCCGCTTGAAAAGATGAACACGTCGATGACGATCAACGCGACAGCCCCTTGGTTGCTCGCGCTCTATATCGCGGTGGCCGAAGAACAGGGCGCGGATGTCTCGGCGCTGCAAGGCACCGTGCAGAACGACCTGATCAAGGAATATTTGAGTCGCGGGACGTATATCTGCCCGCCGGAACCGTCACTGCGCATGATCGCGGATGTCGCGGAATACTGTTATTCGAATCTGCCGAAATGGAACCCGATGAATGTGTGTTCCTACCACCTGCAAGAGGCCGGTGCGACGCCCGAACAGGAGCTTGCCTTTGCGCTGGCAACGGCAACGGCCGTGCTGGACGCGTTGAAACCGCGTATAAAACCCGACGATTTCCCGGCAGTGGTGGGCCGTATTTCATTCTTTGTGAATGCGGGCATCCGTTTCGTGACCGAGATGTGCAAGATGCGCGCATTTGTCGATCTCTGGGACGAGATTTGCGAAAAACGCTACGGCGTTACCGACCCGAAGTTCCGCCGGTTTCGATACGGGGTACAGGTCAATTCGCTGGGCCTGACAGAACAGCAGCCGGAAAACAACGTCTACCGTATTCTGATCGAAATGCTGGCCGTCACATTGTCGAAAAAGGCCCGCGCCCGTGCCGTCCAATTGCCCGCTTGGAACGAGGCACTCGGTTTGCCGCGCCCCTGGGATCAGCAATGGTCGATGCGCATGCAGCAAATCATGGCCTATGAAACAGACCTTCTGGAATTCGACGATCTGTTTGACGGCAATCCGGCTGTGGACGCCAAAGTCGAAGCACTGAAGGACGGCGCAAGACATGAATTGGCCAGCCTTGACGCAATGGGTGGGGCCATTGCGGCCATTGACTACATGAAGGGCCAATTGGTCGGTTCCAATGCGGAACGGTTGGGTCGCATTGAAAAGGGCGAAACGGTTGTTGTCGGCGTCAACAAATACCAGGCGGGGGAACCGTCGCCGCTCATGACCGGTGATGGTGGGATCATGGTGGTCGACCCCGCAGTGGAGGCCGACCAGATTGATCGCCTCGAAGCATGGCGCGGCGCGCGTGACGCGGACGCGGTTGCCACGGCATTGGCCGCGTTGCGCAACGCTGCCGTGAGTGGCGAGAACGTGATGCCTGCCTCCATCGCCTGCGCGCGCGCCGGTGTCACAACCGGCGAATGGGCCGCACAAATGCGCGCCGTTCACGGAGAATATCGTGGTCCCACAGGTGTTTCGGCGGGCAAGTCGAACAAGACCGAAGGGCTGGATGATCTGCGTGATGCCGTGGACGCGGTCAGCGACCGCCTCGGCCGCCGATTGAAATTCCTCGTGGGCAAGCCCGGGCTCGACGGGCATTCCAATGGCGCCGAACAGATCGCGGTACGTGCGCGGGACTGCGGTATGGACATCGCATACGAGGGCATCCGGCTCACCCCGGAAGAGATCGTGGACGCGGCCAAAGCCGACGCGGCGCATGTGGTCGGCTTGTCCATACTGTCCGGAAGTCACATCCCGCTGGTCGAGGATTTGATGCAGCGCATGCAGGCCGCAGGGCTTGGCCATATTCCGGTGATCGTCGGCGGGATCATTCCCGATGAAGACGCCCGGCGATTGCGCGGTTTTGGCGTCGCGCGGGTCTATACGCCCAAGGATTTCGAATTGAATACGATCATGATGGACATTGTGACCCTGGCAGATCCCAAGGCCGTGGCTGCCGAATAGTACCGGCACTGTTCCCGCATTGGTTTGATCAGTTCGCGCGTGGGTGCAATTGCCTCGCGCGCAAGTGGCAATCGGCTGAAATTTGCCGACATTGACACAAATCAGACAATCCAACGCATTGCAATTTCGACATTTATTCTTCTATGGGAGCGGGACCACTCAGAATTAGGGAAGAATATGATGGCGAAAAATCTCGAAAAGATGTCACATCAAGAGCTCGAAAAACTTCGGTCGGAAGTGGACGCCGCAATGACTGCCGCAAGAAAGCGCGACAAAAAAGAAGCACGCAAAGCCGCAGAAGCCGCAGCGGCCAAGTTCGGCTTTACGCTCGCCGAATTGGTGGGTGGTGCCTCCACCAAATCCGCCGGCAAAGGGGGCGTTGCCAAATACGCCAACCCCAAGAATGCATCGGAAACATGGACCGGCAAGGGCCGCCAGCCGAAATGGTACAAAGATGCAATTGCGGCGGGCACCGATCCCGCAAAGCTTGAGGTCTGATCCCCAGTCAGGCTACCTGTCGCTCGACACCTTGCATTAGGAGAGCGACATGACCGTACATATCGGGGCCGCGCCCGGCCAAATCGCAGACACAGTCTTGATGCCGGGCGACCCCTACCGCGCCCGCTGGGCCGCCGAAACGTTCCTTGACGGCGCCGAACTGGTCAACGAAGTGCGCGGCATGCTGGGGTTCACCGGGACATGGCGCGGCCACCGCGTCACGATCCAGGGTTCCGGCATGGGCATGCCCTCCCTGTCCATCTACGCCAACGAATTGATGTCGGAATATGGTGCACAAACGCTGATCCGTATCGGTTCGTGCGGCGGGATGCAGGCCCATGTGGGCATCCGGGATGTGATCATCGCGATGACGGCGTCGACAATCACCTCGCCCTCCTCCGGTATCTTCCGGGAACTGAACTACGCGCCCTGTGCTGACTTTGGTCTGTTGCGGGCGGCGGTGGCGGCCGCCGAGGCCAAGGGGACCACGACCCATGTGGGCGGTATCTATTCCTCGGACGTGTTCTATGCCGAGCGGCCCGACCTCGACGAACAGATGGTGCGGCATGGGATCCTGGGCGTCGAAATGGAAGCTGCAGAGCTCTACACGCTCGCCGCACGCCATGGCCGCCGGGCATTGGCCGTTCTGACGGTGAGCGATCACTTGCAGACCGGAGAGGCGTTGCCATCGGAAGACCGGGAAAAGACGTTTGGCGATATGGTGGAAATTGCCCTGGAAGCCGCGTTTTCCTGATCGCACCTCAGTTTTTTATTGGTTCAACAAATACTTAGGCCGTGCACCGCTTTGGCACAGCCCGTACACAAGCTGTGCACAACCTGTACACAGCCATCGTCACGGTGCTGTAACAACCTGTTAAGACATTAGCGCCCTTCAGTTGACGAAAGCTGAACAACGCGCACGGCTCAGACCCCATGCGTCCGGTCATAGCCATTCGTTGGCGGGCTTTCCCAGCCATCAAGCGTGCCCGCGTCGGGTGCAAAAACCTCGATCAACAGCGGGTGGCACGGAGCCACGTCGGAGGTGTGTTCGGACCCGCAATCGCCACCCGGACACGCGCTGAGCGCACCCAGCAGGTCAATTTCCGCAAAAAATTCAATGTAGTCACCCGGGCGCACCGGGCTCGCCTTCATGAAGTATTGCCCGGTGTCGCGGGTGAACCCGGTGCACATGAAGACGTTCATGACGTCGTGCACGTGCATTTCCGCCTCATGGAGCGGCAGGCCCGTATGCGTGGCCAGCGCGCGGGTCAGGTTCGAGTGGCAGCAATAGTGATAATGTCCGCCTTGCAGGAGGTTGCCCGTATAAGGATCGCAGCGGGTGCCGATGACGTCATGCACCCCGCCTCCGAACGCGTCGAACCCGTACCAGTCCAACGTATCCGCGACGATCGTTGCCATGGGGCGCAAATGCGGAAAACTGCTCCAGAGCCGTTCGCCGGTGTCAAGATGCGTACCGTGCAGCGCGCGCGTCTTGCCGGAATAGAACCGTTCGGAGAGGTCGTTCAGGTTCCACAGGTTCAGGTCGCCTACTTGCGGACCCTCGATGCTTGTGATGCGAAAGAAATGCCCTGCCGGCACCTCGAAACAGCTGGCGTCGCGCGGGGGCACGGTGACCTCGTCCACCTTGGTCGCGGTGGCGCGCGCAGCGGCATAAAGTTTGAGGTCTGGGGCGGGCAGCGTGTCGGGCGGATAGCAGATCACCGGAGAAATGGCGCGGCGGGCGTCAGCGTCGGCGGGTGTGGGCATGGGCGGCTCCTTGACTGGTGCGCCCATGCTTAGCGTTGATGGCACCGGGGCGCTATTGCGGTTTTGCGCGCCCCTGCCCGGCCCGCGGGTCGGGGTCGGTGAACAGACGTTGCCACAGCGCGTGCACGGTGCCGTCACCATCCCAATTCTCGGACCGGGTCAGGAACATGGTTACCGCCAGCGCGGCAAAGGCAAGCGTTGCGCCGATCATCAGTGTGTAATCCGTGCTTTGCAGCAAAAGATAGATCACGGCATAAAGCGCGGTCAGCGCCGCTGCGAGCGCGTAGATGCGCCGCTGCAGATCCATCGCGACGGCGGCATAGACCACGATGAGCGTGATCGTTGCGGCACTTGCCCCAAGAAAGGCCCGCGAAAATCCGAGCTGTTCGGCATAGGCGACCATCAGCAGCACAAAGATCGCTTGCGCCAGCCCGATCATGAGGAACTGGACGGGGTGCGCGGGCCGGTCCGAGGCGCGGTCAAGCAGCAGGACCGATAGGAAGGTCAGCGCGATGAACAACAGCCCGTATTCCGCTAACCGGTAGGCCTGCTGGTAGAAGTCGTTGGGCGTCAGGAACCGCACGCCCATGGTGGCGGTCTCGCGGGCACGGTCATCGGGATTGCTGCGCGACACTTGTGGCAGCGGGCGGGCGAGATGCGGGACGGTCCAGTGCGCGGTGAAGCCTGCGTCGGTGATGTCGGAACTGTCAGGCAGGAAATCACCGGCAAAGCTGGGGTCTGGCCAGTCGCTGGTCATGGTTACGGAACTGGTGCGTCCCACAGCGCTGGCCTGCAGCCATTGCGCCCCGTTTATACCGAGCGCGAGAGCGAACGTGCCAAGCTCACGTGGATCACCAAGCCGGGCAAATATCCCGTTGCGCCCGTCGGCCAGCGGCGACAGGTCAAGCGTGGTGCCGTCCACGCTCAGCCGGGCGGCCCCGCGCAGCGCACGGTTGGCCGACAGATAGACGCGCAGTTCGGCATCGTCCCAATGCAGTATTTCGGCATCTCGCAGCGTTGTTTCAGCCTGCGGCATGCGGAAATCAAAACCGGCCTGCACATCCGACGTGTAAACGGGAACGGCAAAAATACCGCGGCTGCGTTCCTGCGTTTTCACATCCAGGGCAAGGTCAAAACGGTCGGGGTAGAGGAACACCGGCGGTCGGGTTTCGGTGATCGTTTCCTGGTAGAACTCGAAAATCACCTTGTCGTCCGCGTCGCGCAAAGCGAGGCCGGTGGTTGGGTCGATGGCTTCGCGTTTGCGGTCATAGGTGACGTCTTCGGTCACGGGGATGACGATTTGCGGCCCCGACAACAGCTGTGCCCCGCCCCACTCGCCGCTGAGGCTGGTGATTGTGCTGTCGCTATAGTCGGCGCGTGATTTGATGATGTCGGCCACGAGGCCGAGTGGGATTGCCATCAGCAGCGCCAGAACGGCGACGACGGCAAACCGGATACCAGAGGATTTCAACATAAAAGGCCCCTTTGAGATGGTGTCAAAGGGACCTTATGTGGCGCGCCTGCAGCGGTTACGCGGCAGATGTGCAGTGTATGTGCAGCGGCGTCAGACCGTGCGTTCGACCATCATCTTCTTGATGTTGGCGATGGCCTCGGCGGGGTTGAGGCCCTTGGGGCAGGTCTTGGCGCAGTTCATGATCGTGTGGCAACGATAGAGCTTGAACGGATCTTCGAGGTCGTCGAGACGCTCGCCGGTGGCCTCATCGCGTGAATCGATGATCCAGCGGTAGGCGTGCAGGAGTGCTGCCGGCCCGAGATAGCGGTCGCCGTTCCACCAGTAGCTGGGACATGAGGTCGAGCAGGACGCGCACATGACGCATTCGTAGAGACCGTCGAGTTTCTTGCGGTCTTCGATGGACTGCTTCCATTCCTTGGCGGGGCGGTTCGTCTTGGTCTCCAGCCACGGCATGATGCTGGCGTGCTGGGCGTAGAAATGCGTGAGGTCGGGGATCAGGTCCTTGACCACGGGCATGTGCGGCAGCGGGTAGATCTTCACGTCGCCCTTCACCTCGTCCATGCCGTAGATGCAGGCGAGCGTGTTGA
>CAZRUV010000004.1:80098-82966 GCA_964603315.1 uncultured Rhodobacterales bacterium | reverse complement strand
GCCGAGATTGTCGTAGAGAAACAGGCCCAGACGGACGAGCCACGCCGGCCTGCGCCCCTTTTCGATCCACGGCATCGTCAAGCGCAGCAGGCGTGAGGTCGGTGTATCGCTGTCAAACCGCATGTCGGGGGCGTAGGGCAGCACGAAGCGCATGGGCCAGCTGATATGCGGCATCGCCTTGAGCAGCACTTCGCGCTCTTTCAGCGCGGATTTGACCAGACCGAACTCGAAGAATTCCAGATAGCGCAGACCGCCATGAAACAGCTTGGTTGAGGCCGAAGAAGTCGCGCCGCCCAGATCACCCGCCTCTGCCAGTCCGACCTTGAGCCCACGACCCGCCGCATCGCGGGCAACACCGGCGCCATTGATGCCGCCGCCGATGATAAACAGGTCAAAAACTGGGTCGTCCGCCACGTGCGCGTCCTCCGCTAGGGTACCAGAGGACGGTGTAAGCCGAACGATCCAGTGCTTCAAGTTAGCGTTAACGCTGCGGCGACGTGTCCGTTCGCAACATCAGCCCCGCAGCGCAGCTGTCTCGTCTGACCGTCAGACCCTCGCGGCGACGGCCAGATCCACGCCGAAAATCACATCGGCATGATCTGCCAGATAGATGCGCAGCCATGGGGTGAACCGCTCAGGATGGCGTTTCACCATCGCCTGCAGATCGTGAAAATCGACCCACTCCCAGGCCATGACTTCGTCCGGGTTGGGCTCAATGGTCAACGCGCCACGCACGCGGCCCAGGTAGACGTCAACCACCTCGTGCTCGATCAGCCCGTTGCCCACGTCGGCGCGGTATTCCAGAAGGTGCCGGTGTTCGAGGGGCAGGCCGGTGATCCCCAACTCTTCGTTCAACCGGCGCACGGCGCAGACCGATGGCGCCTCGTCCCAGTCGGGATGGGTGCAGCAGGTATTCGCCCACAGGCCCGGCGTGTGATACTTGCCCATCGCGCGTTGCTGCATCAGCACTTCGGTGCCGCGAATGACAAAGACGGACACCGCCTTGTGTCGCAGGCCGCGCTGATGCGCTTCGAGTTTTTCGACCGGGGTCAGCGCGCCGTCGACCCAGGCGGGGATCATGATGCTCATACGTGTTCCGCCTTAACGAGGCCGGTCAGGTGGGCGAGGTTCTTGATGCCGATCCTGACGTGCGCCATGGGCCGCGCCTTGACCAGCTTCTTGTTCATATACGCTTCAAACGTCAGACGCTGCACATCAATGTCGTGACAAAGTGACACAAACCGTTCGCGTCGGTCGTCGCTGCGGTAATAGGCGTTCTGCATCGACGCAAGCACGCGGAAAACGGTCTTGTGCTCGCGCATGAAGAGCTTGCGAGCGAGGCGCAGGTCTTTGGCGCGCCCTGATGCCAGCGCTGCGGCACAGGCCGTCGCGGCGACACGCCCGCCGACCATGGCATAGTAGATGCCTTCGCCAGAGGAGGGCGCGACCACGCCCGCCGCGTCACCGGCCAGCACCACGTCCTTGCCATTGTCCCACCGGTCAAGCGGTTTCAGGGGGATCGGCGCGCCTTCCTTGCGGATCGTTTCACAGTCGGCCAGACCGGACGCCGCGCGCAGGGCGGCAGTTGCATCCTTGAGGTTCACCGATTGCAATTCGGTCCCCATGCCGACGCTTGTGGTGCCGCCATGCGGGAACACCCAGCCGTAGAAATCCGGCGAGATTGCCCCGTCATAGATCACGTCGCAACGCATCGGGTCGTATGTCTCGGTCGCGGCGGGGGCCTTGATGATCTCGTGATAGGCAAAGACCAGCGGCACCTTGTCGGCATCCTTGACCTCGGCCAGACCCACACGGGACTTGGCGCCGTCGGCGCCGATCACCAGCTTGCAGGGCAATTCGCGGGTCTCCTGCGTGGCCTTGTCGCGGTAGAGGACAACCGGCGTGCCGTCGGGCCGTTCGATACGGATGAAGGTGCCGGTGAAATAGTCGGCCCCGGCTTGCGCCGCGCGGGCGCGCAGAAAGGGGTCGAAGTCCTTGCGGTCGACCATGCCGACATAGCCGTTTTCGATCGGGATATCGACCTGCCGGCCTGTTGGCGAAATCATGCGTGCCGTTGTGACCTTGGTCAGAAGCTGTTCTTCCCCGATGTGGAAATCCTGCATGAGCCGGGGCGGGATCGCGCCGCCGCAGGGCTTGATGCGGCCCTCTCGGTCCAGCAAGGCGACCTTGTGCCCGGAACGGACAAGATCTTCGGCAGCTGTGGCGCCACAAGGCCCCCCACCGACAACAACAACGTCATACATGTGCTTACTCTCCCGGAACCAAGGTTGCGTCAGAATAGTCCGCGCCCTGCATCACGCGGGCGGCGACAATGGCGGCGGCGAGGAACAGTGCTGCCTCCATCGTGAAAACTGTGGCGTAGGCGATGGCGTCAGGCAGGATCAGGCGCGCAATGTCCAGCGTACCCGTCGCGATCAGACCGGCGAGGCCCGCCGCAATGGCTTGCGCGGCCCCAAAGACACCCATGCGGGTGCCGGTCGCCTTGGCGTGCGCCGCAGCGAGTTGCATCATCGACCCCACCGCACCCACGACAAACAGCCCGTTGCCCAGGCCGAGGACGACCGTCGACGGCACCAGGGGCAGTTGCGCGCCCAGCCCCAGCAGCCCCGCTGCGGACAAGATGCACCCCGCGACCGCCCAGAACCGCAGACTGCCAAGCCGCAGCTGTGACAGGACACCTGCGCCGATCATCCCCATCAATGCGGCCCCATCCTTGCCACCCGACAGCTTGGTGCTGTCTTCGGGGGAGAGGCCGTGGATATGGCCCGCAAAGGGCTCAAAGATCAGTTCGGACAGGTAAAAGGCGAGGATCGACAGAAAGACAAAACCGGTGAAGCGCCGCGCCAT
>CAZRUV010000004.1:0-79998 GCA_964603315.1 uncultured Rhodobacterales bacterium | reverse complement strand
ACAGAGGCGAGCAAGGCGAGGAATGATGTCCCGGCGGCCCCGATACCAAGACCAATCGCGACGTAGGATATGACCCAGACCGCAAGCGCCCATGGCACAGATGCGACCGCAACCTGAATGCCCCATGCCGCACCCAGCACGCCCGCGCCCACCAGCGCCATACCGCCGAGGATAAACGGTGTGCGTCCGCCGCGCGTGTCGGACCGATGGCCCCAGACGGGACGGGTCAGTTGCACGCCGTAGTGCAGCGCCACCAGCAGGCCGGGCAGCAGGGCGGGCAACGCCAGTTCGACCGTCATCAGACGGTTGAAGAGGTTGACGGGCAAGGCGGCCAGGCCACCGATGGCCGCATTGACAAGGCACAGCCTGACAAGAAGTCCCCAGCCCGCCATCAGCCCAGTCCCCTGAGCGCGAAGGCGGCAACCATCATGCCCGAGACATAGAGCAGTACGCCCGTGCCGTTGTACCAGGGGGCCTTTGCCTTGGGATCACGGAACATGATGCGCATGGCCCAGAATTGCAGGATCAGCACCAGTGCTACGCCTGCCGCGTGCTGGGGGCGGTCCCAGGATGCGAGCAGTGCAATGACGACCAGTTGCGGCACGGCCATCACGGCGCAGGCCACCTGCGCCGCACGCTTCGGACCAAGCGTGACAGGCAGGGAATTCACGCCCATCTGGCGGTCGCCTTCCAGCGCCTTGAAATCGTTCAGCGTCATGATGCCATGCGCGCCAAGACCGTATAGCAGGGCGATCAACAGGATTTCCCACCGTGGCGCCCCTGCGCTGAGCACGGCCGCGCCAGTGACCCAGGGCAGCGTTTCATAGCTGAGTCCGACAAGGCCCGGGCCCCACCAGCCGGACCGCTTCAGCCGCACCGGCTCTGCGGAATAGGCCCAGGCTGCCAGCACACCCGCGACGGTGGCCGCAAACCCCCATGGGCCAAGCTGCCAGCCGACGAACAGTGACAGCGCAGACATCGCCAACGCGATCCACAATCCCCAGCGACCGGGAATCCGACCCGATGGAATAGGGCGGTCCGGTTCGTTGATGGCGTCCACGTGGCGGTCGCACCAGTCATTTGCCGCCTGGCTCATCCCGCAGACAATCGGGCCCGCGAGGATGACCCCCAGCAGAACCAGCCACCACTGACCCGCAGGTGCAACCCCGGATGAGATCACACCGCAGACGTAGGCCCACATGGGTGGAAACCACGTGATCGGTTTGATCAAGCGCAGGGCGGCGACCGGTTCGGGAAAGCGGCGCGCGGTCAGGGAAGGACTGGCATCCATAGTGTCAACTATGGTTGACAACTTGAGTCGGCGCAAGTGTCCAGCGCTCTTGTCAGTTGTCCTTGGCCAGCAGCCCGTATTTGCGGAGTTTGACGTAAAGCGATTGCCGCGACAGGCCCAGCATTTCGGCGGCGGCCACACGATTGTTGCGGGTCAGGTTCACGGCCGTCTCGATGCACATCTTTTCAACGACATCCGTGGTTTCGGCCACAATATCCTTGAGCGAGGCGGAGCCGACGAGGTCCATCACATTGCGGCCCGGATCGGGCAGCGTGTTGCCACCTTCGGACTTGCGCACACCTTCGAGGCGGCTGGCGTCACGCAGGATCACGCCAATCGCGGATGCGTCGCCCGCTTCGAGTTTGGTTGCCGAAATCTCGACCGGAACACGCGCACCAAGGTCGTTGACCATCCGGGTCGCATAGAGGCGCATTTGCCCGGAACGCGTCACGTTTTCCAGCACGACCCCCAGATCAATCTGACCGCGGGTCAGGAAATCGCCCAGCGACGCACCTACCACATCGCTCAGATGCGCAGCACCCACGAGATCCTGGAACGCTTCGTTCACGGACAGTATGCCGCCTCTGGCGTCGAGAAAGGCAATGGCGTCCGATGACTGCCGGAACAGGGCCGCGGCGTGGCTGGCGGCGGCATCCGCTGTTGGCGATTGCTCGGCCTCGCCGGTCATCCGGCACATCAGCACACGTTGGCCTGCGGCGCGGAACACCACCGGATGGATCTGCAGCCGCTGACGGGTGCGGGTGGCGCGGACGGTGACGGGGCTTGCATCATCCGACAGCGTCGAATTCATCAGGCTTTCGGTCAATTCGCTGCCCGAACGATCTGAAAACAGCGTCGCAAAGGTGGCACCGGTCAGCGCCTCCGGCTTCAGACCCAGCAGGGTTGCGGCCCGTGTATTGGCGTCCTCGACCCGTCCGGTCTGCACCGAAACAAAGACAACCGCATCTTCGACATTGGCCATGACAACGCGGTAGCGCGCGTCAAATTCACGCTTGGCCTCATAGCCTTGTTCCAGCGCAATCTGCGCCTGCACCAGTTGCTGTTGCGTCTCGGCAATCGGGCGCAGGTCACGGCCCAGCAGCAAAACCGCATCCTCCTGGCCGAACCGATGGAACGTGTAGCGCACCGGGTACTGCCAGACCGCATTGTCCGCATGGTTCAGTTCGATGGATTTGCGCGGCAACCCGCCCGCCAGATAGGCGTTATGCGCGCTTTGAAACTTGTCGATGCTTTCATCGGTCAGAAACTCGACGACGGGCCGCCCTTCCCAATGCTTCAGATTGCCAAAGCTGTCGTCCTGCGCGTTGATCACGACCGACAGGACGTTCCCTTCGGCCGATACGACCAAAGCGATGTCAGATGCTGCGCCGATAATGCTGCTGAGAAATTCAGGCTCGATCAGGGGTACAGCGCCGCTGGTCCAGAAACTGCTGCCCCCGGTGGTCATCCTCGGCTGAGCGCCTTGCGTCGCTTCGTGTAGAAGCCAACCACATCCTTCGCCGATTTAGTCACCAGATCTACGCCTGTCTTCTTTCGAATGCCGTCAAAATCACCACGCACAGCACCGCCCAAAGCGAGGACCGGGACAGGGTCAGTTGCTCGTCTGATCTTTTTAACGCTCTGAGCAATGGTTTCAAGGCCGTTCACCTGCGCACAGGACATCAAAACCATGTCAGGCTGGTCATAGACAACGCGATTGATGATTTGCTTGGGCGCTTCGGCGATGGACAGGCTCACCTCGCATCCCAGCCGCCGCAACTGTGCCGCAACCACGGACGCCCCGAGAAAGTGCTGCTCCCGCTCCGACACGACGACCAGCGCCAGCGGCGCATCCTGCGCATAGCTGCTGGTCTGCGGCAAAGCTGCCGACGCCTCACTCAGAAGGGCCTGCAGCCTCAGGGCACCGACGGTCACGGACGCAAAGTCCACATCCGAGGTCATCCACAGCTCGCCCATATGGTTGGCCACTTGCGGTATGTAGAGGTCGATGATCGCGTCGATGGTCAGCCGGTACCCGCGCAACTCCTCCATGACGAGGGCGGCGTCAAAACCGGCCGGGCTTGTCACGGCGCGCAACAGGTAATCCACGACAACCTGCCGCGCGCCCGCAGGCGTGCTGGTTTGGCGTTCGCACAAAACGGAAATCACCTGGGAAGCCAAAGGCTCCAGAGCGTCATCCGCGCCACGTCGGGCGCGGGCCGTGCCAAATGGGTCGTCTTGCGCCATGGCTCACCTCAAACGGTAGACACACAACAGAAGACTCTGGCGCGTCAGAGTCGCGGCTTCTGTGTAAGTCTGTGCCTTGCACCTATGCATGTCAACAAAAATTGACAATAATCCACAGGTTGATTGCGCGAGACTAACGCAATCGGCCGTTTTGTTCAATAAATTATGGCGTATGCGTCTATCTGCATGGGCGATGAACGTGCTCGCGTCTCGAATGAGGATCATCAAAACTGTAACTTATAATTGACACTTTTCCAGTTCCCCCGGTAATTTCAAACCTATGTAGCCAGGGAGAGGCGCAACTTATGTCCCACAAGGGAAAGCCCGGCGGCGTGCCGCATGGCCTCTATACGGCAGAGGAGCGGGCGCGGCGTGACAGCACCATTTGGACGCCCATTCAGGGCATCCTGGCGCCTGTTCAATTCCTGGTCTTTCTGGTCTCGCTCATCCTCGTCATTCGCTATCTCGCGACAGGTGAGGGATACGCATCTGCGACATGGTCGATCGTGATCAAGACCGCGGTGCTCTACCTGATCATGGTCACGGGTGCGATCTGGGAGAAAGTTGTTTTCGGTCAATACCTTCTGGCGCCCGCGTTCTTCTGGGAAGACGTGTTTTCCTTTCTCGTGATCGGCCTGCACACGGCCTATCTCGTCGCCTTGTTTTCGGATGCTCTGGCGCCTCTCCCGCTGATGTGGCTCGCGCTCGCCGCATACGGAGCCTACGTCATCAACGCGGCGCAATTTGTGCTGAAACTGCGTGCCGCTCGATTGCAGGCCGCGGCTATGCCGGAGGTGACCGCATGACCGAACTGCCACGCCTCCCCGCAAGCGGCGGTTGCCGCGAAACACCGATTCTCAAACAGCGCGGTCAGCGCGAAGTGTTCTGCGGTCTGACGGGAATCATCTGGCTGCACCGCAAGATGCAGGACGCGTTCTTTCTGGTGATTGGCTCGCGGACCTGCGCGCATCTGCTGCAATCCGCCGCCGGCGTGATGATTTTTGCCGAACCGCGCTTTGGCACGGCCATTCTGGAGGAAACGGATCTTGCCGGCCTCGCAGATGCGCAAGCGGAACTTGACAAGGTTGTGGACGAACTGCTCGCCCGCCGCCCGGACATCAGGCAGCTCTTCCTCGTGGGATCCTGCCCGTCCGAGGTGATCAAGCTGGACCTCGCCAAGGCGGCCGAGCGGATGACCCAACGCCACGCGCCGTCGGTGCGCGTCCTGAACTTCTCCGGCTCCGGGATCGAAACCACCTTCACCCAGGGCGAGGATGCCTGTCTGGCCTGCATGGTGCCGGTTCTGCCGAAGGTGGAAACACGTCAGCTTTTGCTGGTCGGCGCTTTGCCGGACGTCGTTGAGGAACAGGCCATCGGCTTGCTCGAGGCCATGGGCATCGGCCCCATCAAGGTGCTGCCCGCCCCGCGTGCGGACGAGGATCTGGGTGTCGGCCCGGGCACCGTCTATGCGCTGACACAGCCATTCCTCGGCGATACGCATGACGCGTTGACGCGCCGGGGTGCCCGGCACATCTCGGCCCCGTTCCCCTTCGGCGAAGAAGGCACGACGCAGTGGCTGGCGGCCATTGCGGCGGAATTCGACGTGAGCCCCGCACTGTTTGACAAAGTGACCGCTGCGCCGCGCGCCCGCGCCCGCAAGGCCATCGCGCAGGCGTCCGAGGCGCTGAACGGCAAATCCATCTTCTTCTTTCCCGACAGCCAGCTGGAAATCCCGCTGGCGCGTTTTCTCACCCGGGAATGCGGGATGGAGGCCATCGAGGTGGGCGCGCCCTTCATCCACAAGGGGATCGTGGGCCCCGATCTCGACCTGCTTGCCGAAGGCCCCGTCCTATCCGAAGGACAGGACGTCGATCTGCAACTCGACCGTGCCCGCGCCGCACGGCCCGATCTCACGGTCTGTGGCCTGGGCCTTGCCAACCCGCTGGAAGCAGAAGGGCTCGCAACCAAATGGGCCATCGAACTGGTGTTTACCCCTGTTCATTTCTACGAGCAGGCGGGTGATCTTGCCGGCCTCTTCTCCCGCCCCATTCGCCGTGCCGACCTCCTGAAACTGGAGGTTGCCGAATGATGTGTCGCCCGGAATTTCAGGGGTGTGCGCCCGCCATCGGCTCAGCCGATAGCTTCCGCGCACCGTTCACCTCGCAAGGCGAGGTGACTCCGTGAAGCTCACCGTCTGGACATATGAGGGCCCGCCCCATGTCGGCGCCATGCGCGTTGCCACAGGTATGACAGGCCTGCACTACGTGCTGCACGCGCCTCAGGGTGACACTTACGCGGATCTCCTCTTTACGATGATCGAGCGGCGGGATCATCGCCCGCCGGTGACGTACACGACATTTCAGGCGCGCGACCTTGGCGCGGATACGGCCAATCTGTTCAAGACAGCGGCACAGGAGGCCTATGACCGGTTCAAGCCGCAGGCGATCATTGTGGGTGCATCCTGCACGGCCGAATTGATCCAGGACGATCCCGGCGGCATGGCGGAGACCATGGGCTTGCCCGTGCCAGCGATCCCGCTGGAGCTGCCCAGCTATCAGCGCAAGGAAAACTTCGGCGCGGACGAAACCTTTTTTCAGATCGTGAAGGCCTTGGCCAAGCCGATGGAGCGGACGGCACAGGTCACTGCCAATCTCATCGGTCCGACTGCGCTTGGTTTCCGTCATCGCGACGATATCCAGGAGGTGACGGCCTTGCTGTCCGATATGGGTATCAGCGTGAATGTCGTGGCCCCCATGACCTCGTCTCCGCAAGACATCGCGCGCATGGGCGCCGCGCATTTCAATGTCCTGATGTATCCCGAAACCGCCGAAACGGCTGCGCGATGGATGGAACGGACCTTCGATCAGCCCTATACCAAGACTGTGCCCATCGGCGTTGGCGCCACCCGCGAATTCGTCGACGAAGTGGCCGAATTGACCGGCAAGGACCCGTATCTCGACACGTCCCGTTTGCGTCTGCCGTGGTATTCGAAATCCGTCGACAGCACCTATCTGACCGGCAAGCGCGTGTTCCTGTTCGGAGACGGGACGCATGTGCTGGCCGCCGCTCGGGTTGCGACCGAGGAGATGGGGTTCGAGGTGGTCGGCCTTGGCTGTTACAACCGCGAAATGGCGCGCCCCGTGCGGGCCAGGGCCAGGGAAATGGGCCTCGAGGCGACAATCACCGATGACTACCTCGAGGTCGAGCGGGTGATTGAGGCGCTGCAGCCGGAGATGATCCTTGGCACCCAAATGGAACGGCATATCGGCAAGCGGCTGGGTATTCCCTGCGCCGTGATCTCGGCCCCTGTGCACGTTCAGGATTTTCCCGCGCGCTACTCGCCCCAGATGGGGATCGAAGGCGCGAATGTACTCTTTGACACGTGGGTGCACCCGCTTGTGATGGGTCTGGAAGAGCACCTGTTGCACATGTTCCGTGAGGATTTCGAGTTCCACGATGCGGCGGGTCCGTCGCATCATGGCGGCCATGCGCCCAGCCCGAGCGGGGGCGGGGGCGCTGCCCCCCGGCCTGCGGCCTCCCCCCGGAGTTTGTCTGGCAAGATGAATGAAGGATCCGTGATCTGGCTGGCGGATGCCGAGAAGGAGTTGAAGAAGATCCCGTTCTTTGTCCGTGGCAAGGCGCGGCGCAACACAGAGACATTTGCGGCTGAACGCGGTGTTGCAGAGATTTCCGTCGACACCCTTTATGAAGCCAAGGCCCATTATGCGCGATGAAACCGGCATAGAGGGGCGTCGTCCCGGGTATCGCGTGGTGATCATCACGCTGGACAGCCATGCCGCTGGTCCGGCGCGCAAGGCGCAGGACGCGCTGGCGGATGTCTATCCGGGGCTCAACATCCAGATCTTTGCCGCAGCCGAATGGGGCGAGACGCCCGGCGCGTTTGAAGCGGCGCAAGACGCGGTGATGCAGGGCGACATCATCATTGCCAACCTGCTTTTCCTCGAAGAACACGTGGCGCGCATTCTGCCCGTGCTGCAGGCACGGCGGGATCACTGCGACGCAATGATCGGTGTCGTGGCAGATGCCGAAGTTGTGCGGCTCACGCGTATGGGCAGTCTGGATATGACGGCGCCGCCTTCGACCATGGGCAAGCTGATGAAGCGGTTGCGCGGCTCGTCCAAGCCTTCGACGGAAAGCGGCGCCAAGAAGATGGCGATGCTGCGTCGTTTGCCAAAGATCCTGAAATTCATTCCCGGCAAGGCGCAGGACCTGCGGGCCTGGTTCATGGTCATGCAATACTGGCTGGGCGGCTCGGACGACAACGTGCGCAGCATGATCCAGTTCCTGCTGGGGCGCTATGCAGCGAGCGCGGACTGGTCGGATTGCCCTGAGGCGGCGCTGCCGATCGATTACCCGGACACGGGCCTCTATCACCCTGATTTGCCCGGGCGCATCACCACGGACGCGTCCGACATCACCGGCCCCAAGGGTGCCGTGATGACCGTCGGGATTGTCATGCTGCGGTCCTACGTTCTGGCGGGAGACACCGCGCATTACGATGGCGTCATTCGGCGGTTCGAAGCGCAGGGTATCCGTGTGTTGCCCGCCTTTGCAGGTGGTCTGGATGCCAGACCCGCGATTGACGCGTATTTCCGGGACCGGATCGACGCGTTGGTGTCGCTGACGGGTTTCAGTTTGGTTGGCGGGCCGGCCTACAACGACAATGCGGCGGCCATTGATGTGCTGGCCGACCTTGATGTGCCCTACCTTGCAGCGCACGCGCTCGAGTTTCAGACGCTTGGGCAGTGGGCTGGCAGTTCGGGCGGGTTGGGACCCATTGAGACCACGATGCTGGTTGCCTTGCCGGAACTGGACGGGGCGACATGCCCGACTGTGTTCGGCGGACGGCTGGGCCCGGAAGGGTGCAACGGCTGTGCACATGCCTGTCAGGCGGGTGAGCCCAAGGCGATGGAGCCCTGCCGGGAAAGGATCGACAGCCTTGTCGAAAAGACGATCCGGCAGATGCGGCTGCGGCGCAAGGACAACGCCGAGAAGAAGGTGGCGGTTGTCCTTTTCGGGTTCCCGCCCAATGCGGGTGCTGTGGGCACGGCGGCCTATCTGAGTGTTTTCGAAAGCCTGATGAACACGCTGCGCGCGATGCGCGCACGTGGCTACGACGTGGATGTGCCCGAGAGTGTCGAGGCCCTGCGGGCACGCGTGCTTGAGGGGAATGCCAGGCAGTATGGGCAGGAAGCCAACGTCGCGGCCCATGTGGATGCCGATACCATCGTGCGCAGCACGCCGCCTTTGCACGCCATTGAAGCGGTTTGGGGGCCTGCGCCGGGGCGCATCCAGTCGGATGGGCGCGGCGTGTTTGTTCTGGGGGCCGAGTTGGGCAACGTCTTTGTCGGTGTGCAGCCTGCATTCGGTTACGAAGGCGACCCGATGCGGTTGCTCTTTGAGAAGGGCTTTGCGCCAACCCATGCCTTTGTGACGTTCTATCTGTGGCTGCGCAACACCTACGGTGCGGACGCGGTGGTGCATTTCGGCATGCATGGCGCGCTGGAATTCATGCCGGGCAAACAGGCGGGGCTGGGGGCGCAGGACTGGCCGGATCGCCTGATCGGCGAGATGCCCAACATCTACCTTTACGCCGCCAACAACCCCTCCGAGGCGTCCTTGGCCAAGCGTCGGTCAGGGGCGGTAACCATCACGCATCTGACGCCGCCGCTCGCGCAATCGGGTCTCTACAAGGGCCTGTCCGAACTGAAGGATTCGTTGACGCGCTGGCGCGAGATGGTCCGCGACGATCCTGCCCGCGAAGACCTGGAGGACCTGATCGCGGAACAAGCCGAAGCCGTTGATATGGGCGGCGTGGCGCCGGCGGACCTCTGGCTGAAGCTGCTCGAGACCGAAGACGCGTTGATCCCCGAGGGATTGCATGTGATTGGCGCGCCGCTGAGTGACGCGGCGCGGCAGGACTATCTGGGCCTGATGCAGCACGAAGACGCCGCCGCACGCGCGCGGGTCGATGCGCTGTTGCAGCAGGAGACAGAGCTGTCGTCTCTGATGGCGGCGCTGGATGCGCGCTACATCCGCCCGGTGCATGGCGGTGACCTGCTGCGGTCGCCCGACATTCTGCCAACGGGGCGCAACATTCACGCGTTTGATCCGTTCCGCATGCCCACGGCCTTTGCCTGCCGGGATGGGGCGGCGCAGGCGGAGTTGCTGCTCGAGACCCATGACGGCCTGCCGCGCTCGGTGGCGCTGGTCCTGTGGGGGTCGGACAACATCAAGTCGGACGGTGTGCCGATTGCGCAGGCGCTGGCGCTGATGGGGTGCACGCCGCGGTTTGACAGCTTTGGCCGGTTGGCCGGTGCGGATCTGGTGCCGCTGGAACAGTTGGGGCGGCCCCGCATCGACGTGATCATGACGCTGTCCGGCATTTTCCGCGATCTTTTGCCCTTGCAGACGCGCATGCTCGCTGAGGCCGCATTGAAATGCGCCGAAGCGGACGAGCCGCTGGAGCAGAACTACATCCGTGCGCACGCGCTGGCCTATGCCGAAGCGCAGGGGTGCGAGCTGGCCACTGCGGCGTTGCGCGTGTTCTCGAATGCCGAAGGCGCTTACGGGTCGAATGTGAACCAGTTGGTCGACAGCTCCGCCTTTGGGGATGAGGACGAACT
This sequence comes from uncultured Rhodobacterales bacterium, assembly GCA_964603315.1. Taxonomy (GTDB): domain Bacteria; phylum Pseudomonadota; class Alphaproteobacteria; order Rhodobacterales; family Rhodobacteraceae; genus Tateyamaria. The sequence continues at coordinate 69,813 of CAZRUV010000004.1, read as the reverse complement.
GGCCGACGCCTATGAGGGCCGCAAGAGCTTTGCCTACGGCGTTGACGGCAAATCCGCCGCCAACCCGGCGCTGTTGCAGCGGGCACTCGCGGATGTGGAGATCGCCTATCAGAACCTCGAATCCGTGGAATTGGGGGTCACGACGGTTGACCACTACTTTGACACGCTTGGTGGCATCGCGCGGGCAGTCAAACGGGCGCGTGGGAGCGAGGCGGCTGTCTATATCGGCGACCAGACCCGGGGCACCGCCAAGGTGCGCACGCTCAAGGATCAGGTGGCGCTGGAGACGCGATCCCGAGCGCTGAACCCGAAATTCTTTGAAGGGCTTTTGAAACATGGCGCAGAAGGCGTGCGCCAGATCGAGGCGACCGTGACGAACACCCTGGGATGGTCGGCAACGACAGGGCAGGTGGATGAGTGGGTCTATCAGCGGATTTCCGAGACCTTCGTGCTGGATGAGGAGATGCGCCAGCGCATTGCCGATCTGAACCCGACGGCGTCGAGCCGGATGGCGAACCGCCTGCTGGAAGCGTCGGACCGGAACTACTGGCAGCCGGACGCAGAGACGCTCGCGGCATTGCAGGATGCGGCGGACGCGCTGGAAGACAAGCTCGAAGGGATCGCGGCCGAATGAAACGGATCAAGAGCACTACGTGCGGGAGCCTCCGGCGGGAGTTTTCCTGGCAAGATGAAGCAGGGGATCTCTCCCCGATGGAAAGGAGGGGCGCATGAGCCCACTCGACAGAAACCCACCGGTTCTGCGTGGTCAGGATGGTGAAGGATCGGTGCAGGTGCATCAGGATGCCGAGGCCCGGATCGAAGGGGCCAAGGTGTTTTCCGTCTATGGCAAGGGCGGGATCGGCAAGTCGACCACGTCGTCGAACCTGTCCGCGGCCTTTTCGACGCTGGGCAAGCGCGTGTTGCAGATCGGGTGTGACCCAAAGCATGACAGCACGTTCACCTTGACCGGGCATTTACAGCCCACCGTGATTGATATCCTCAAGGAGGTGGATTTCCACCCCGAAGAGCTGCGGCCCGAGGATTTCGTGACCGACGGCTACAATGGCGTGAAATGCGTGGAGGCCGGGGGGCCGCCTGCGGGAACCGGGTGTGGCGGCTACGTCGTTGGGCAGACGGTCAAATTGCTCAAGCAGCATCACCTGCTGGAAGAAACCGACGTCGTGATCTTTGATGTGCTGGGCGATGTGGTGTGCGGCGGCTTTGCGGCGCCGCTGCAGCACGCGGACCGGGCGCTGATCGTGACGGCGAATGACTTTGACAGCATCTATGCGATGAACCGGATCATTGCCGCCGTGCAGGCCAAGTCGGCCAATTACAAGGTGCGGCTGGCCGGATGCGTGGCGAACCGCAGCCGTGAGACAGACGAGGTTGACCGCTATTGTGACACGGTCGGGTTTAGCCGCATTGCACATATGCCGGATGTGGATGCAATCCGCCGTTCGCGCCTGAAGAAGAAGACCCTGTTCGAGATGGACGACGATGAGGACATCGTCCGCTGTCGCGCCGAATACGTCCGGCTGGCGCAGACGCTATGGGACGGGACCGAGGGTCTAGCACCCGCGCCAATGGAAGACCGTGATATCTTTGAACTGCTGGGGTTCGATTGATGGACTACAGCTCTACCCGCGCCCGGGTCGAAACCTATTTCGACCAGACGGCCACGAAGACATGGGAGCGTCTGACCTCGGACGCGCCGGTGTCGCGTGTGCGCGAAACGGTGCGGGCCGGGCGTGAGCGGATGCGCAATCTGATGCTCAGTCGGTTGCCGGACGACCTGCGGGGTGCGCGGGTTCTGGATGCCGGTTGCGGACCCGGGATGGCGACGATTGAGCTGGCCAGGCGGGGTGCTGCGGTTGTCGCAGCTGACATCTCGCCACAATTGATCGACATCGCGCAGCTGCGCCTGCCCCATGAGTTGCAACGGCAGGTGACCTTTCACGCGGGCGATATGCTGGACCCGAAGCTGGGGCAGTTCGATGCCGTGATCGCGATGGACAGCCTGATTTACTACACCGCCGAGGATATCGGCGCGGCGCTAATGGCGCTGGAACCGCGGGTCAGTGGACCCATCGTCTTTACCGTCGCCCCGCGCGCACCTGCGCTGATGGCCATGTGGTATGCGGGCAAGGCCTTTCCCCGCGCGGATCGGTCGCCGGTCATGGTGCCGCATGCGCATCCCAAACTCGCAAAGGTCGCCAAGGCTGCCGGTGTGCGACGCATGCTGCGCCCTGTGGAGCGGGTGAATTCCGGGTTCTACATCTCCGAAGCGATGGAGCTCAGGCCATGAGTGGGCTCAAGTCCCTTTCGCTCAGGGCGCTGCCCTTTGCCGATGCGGCCTCGGACGGGTTGCCGATGGATCAGCTTTTGCGTTTGTCGCTGTTCCAGGTGTCTGTGGGCATGGCCTCGGTCATGTTGTTGGGCACGTTGAACCGGGTCATGATTGTCGAGTTGAGCGTGCCGGCAATGATCGTCGCGATCATGATTGCGTTGCCAGTCCTCATCGCGCCCTTTCGGGCCCTCCTCGGGTTCAAGTCGGACAATTACCGGTCGTCCATAGGTTGGAAGCGGGTGCCCTACATCTGGTTCGGCTCGCTCTGGCAGTTTGGCGGGCTGGCGGTGATGCCCTTTGCGCTTCTGGTGCTGGGCGGTGACGTCTATCACGAGATCCCCTTTGCCGGCGAAGTGCTGGCCGCGCTGGCATTCCTGATGACCGGGCTTGGATTGCATATGACGCAAACCGCAGGGCTTGCGCTGGCATCGGACCGGGCCACGGATGAGACGCGTCCACGTGTCGTGGCACTGCTTTACGTGATGTTCCTCGTGGGTATGGGCATCTCGGCGCTGATCATTGGCGGGCTGCTCAGCAACTATTCCGATTTGCGCCTGATCCGGGTGGTGCAGGGGGCGGCAGTGGCCGGCGTGGCCCTGAATCTGATCGCCTTGTGGAAACAGGAATCCGTGCGCCCCATGAGCCGGGATGAGCGTCAGGCGCCGCGACCGCTGTTCCGGGATGCCTGGACCGACTACGCGGCACGCGGTCAGGCCGGGCGGCTTCTGGCCTGCGTGTTCGTGGGTACGATGGCCTTCAACATGCAGGACGTGCTGCTGGAACCCTACGGTGGTGAAATCCTCGGGCTGTCTGTGTCCGCGACCACGCTTTTGACAGCGTTGTGGGCCACTGGCGCGCTTTGTGGTTTTGCCTGGGCCGGGCGGCGTTTGGCGAAAGGGTCAAATTCCTACCGGCTGGCCGGTGGCGGTATCCTTGCCGGGGTCTGGGCCTTTACGTTGGTGATCTTTGCAGCCCCCATGCAGGCACATTTTCTGTTTTACGCCGGTGCGACGCTGATCGGGTTTGGTGGTGGGCTCTTTGCCGTGTCGACCCTGACCGCAGCCATGACGATGCCGACCAAAGGCATTGCCGGTCGCGGCCTCGCGCTGGGTGCATGGGGCGCGGCTCAAGCCACCGCTGCCGGTGTTGCCATCGCGATGGGGGGTACCGTGCGCGACTGGATCGGAGCCATCGCCATGTCGGGCGTCTGGGGCGAGGGCCTGCAAACGCCTGCCGCCGGATACGCCTTTGTCTATCACGCCGAGATTGGCCTGCTTTTTGTCACTCTCATCATCCTGGGACCACTTGTGCGCCATTCGGGTCCCCTTACCGAACCGGAGGAGCCGCGCCCCATGGGCCTTGCGGATTTCCCCACATGACATTGTCCAGGAAAGGAACACGCACATGACTGGGACATTCTTTGGCGAATTCGACCTCGCCGCCCTCGCGATCTGGCTCTTCTGGGGCTTTTTCGCGCTGCTGATCTTCTACATCCAGCGCGAGAACATGCGCGAGGGCTATCCCCTCGAAAACGATGACGGAACCGAAGCGGCGAACCAAGGCCCGTTCCCGGTGCCTTCGGACAAGACGTTCCAACTGCCGCACGGGCGCGGCACGGTGACCGTGCCGTCGGGGCAAAACCCCGAGCGCAGCGACATCCCGATGCGGCAGACCTCGCCCAACAATGGCTATCCGTTCGAGCCGACCGGGGATCCGATGATTGACGGCGTCGGCCCGGCCTCGTGGGCGCCGCGCCGCGATGCCCCGGAACTGGACGGCCACGGCCATCCCAAGATCGTGCCGATGTCCGCCAACGAAGGCTTCAGCCACGCCGCGGGTCGCGACCCGCGCGGGTTGCCTGTGATGTCGGGTGATGACGAAGTTGTGGGCCGTGTCGTGGACATGTGGATCGACGAGCCGGAACAGCTCGTACGCTATCTCGAATACACGCTCGACGCCAAGTGGGGCACGGGCAACCGGCTGGTGCCGCTGACGCTCGCGCGGATCAAGTCCGACCGGGTGGTGATCCAGTCGATCTACGGCAAGCACTTTGCCACTGTTCCGACCATCGCCAGCGCCACTCAAGTGACCATGCTCGAGGAAGACAAGATCTGTGGCTACTACGGCGGCGGTCTTCTCTATGCCGACCAGGCCCGTCAGGACCCGCAGCTCTGATTTGAACACCGGGTTGGCCCCAGGGCCATCCCTCAACCGCAACATTCATCGGAAAGGACGTGCGCAATGCCTCATGATGATTTCGAGATCGAGCCGGTCAAAGGGTTGCCGGGAACACTGCCGCAAGGCGAGCGGATCCTTTGGCGTGGCCGCCCCGATACGATGGCGCTGGCCCGCGAGTCGCTGAACGTGAACTGGGTGCTGGGATATTTCGCGATCCTGACACTGTGGCGGTTTGTGACGGTTGTCGATCTGATGCCGATGGGTCAGGCCATCGGTGCGGCCATTCCATTTGTTGTCATGGGGGCCGTTGTCTACGCATTGCTGCTTGGCGTTGCTTATGTGCAGGCCCGCTGCACGGTGTACACGATCACCAGCGCCCGCGTTGTGATGCGGATCGGTGCGGCGCTGACCCTGACGCTCAACCTGCCGTACCGCGAACTGGGCAATGCGGCGCTGGATCTGCGCAGGGGCGGCACGGGAACCATCGCGCTGGACACACTGGGTCAGACCAAGCTCAGTTATCTGGTGATCTGGCCGCACGCACGCCCCTGGCGGTTTGGCAAGACGCAGCCCGCGTTACGCTGCATCCCGGATGCTCAGAACGTGGCCGCCATCCTTGCCGAGGCAGCCGAGGCGCAGGTGAGTGTGCCGAAGGTTGTCCGGGCCGTGCCCTCGGGCACCGTGGCGGCGGAGTAGCGGCGATGTCTGATACACACACCACCCAGGCCCGCATACATGCCCGACCTGACGAACTGGTGCCGCGCGTTCTGATCCGCGCGATGGTGGCGCTGGTGCTGGTGATCCTGTCACTGGTCACGGTCGCGCGCATCACCGATCGCCCACTGGAAAGCACACCCGCTCTGACACCTGTCCTGGCCGAACGGGTGATCCATTTGTGGGGCAATCCATCCGGCGCGGCGCGCGTTCTGGACGACACCGGGACGGTGATCGCCAGCTTTGCCGAGGACAAGGGCGGGTTTGTGGCGGGCATCGACCGCGTGCTGCAGCGCGAGCGCGCCAAGATCGGTGCAGACCCGTCCGCGCCTGTTGTCCTGCGATTGCGCGAGGGCAATCGCCTGTCGCTTTACGACCCGACCACCGACTGGTCCGCCGAACTCATGGGGTTTGGCGCCGACAATCTCCGTACCTTCGCCAGGTTGCTGGAGCCACCCACCCCAAAGGAGGCCACCAATGGGACTACTGACTAAGGACGTCGAACGTGCGCCGTGCACGGTCGAGATCAGCCACAAGTTCGAAAGCCTGCACGCGCATGTGCGGTTCAACAATGGCGCCGTTGTCTATCCGGGCGACGAGGTGCAGGTGCAGGGCCCCGAAATCATGGCGCCCTTCGGTGAAATTGTCTCCGAAGACCGCGAGGCGATCATCGTGCGGGCCTCCAGACTGGAACGGCTCTGGACCCGGTTGACGGGTGATTTCGAAGTCATGGAACTGTGCGAATTCTCGTTCTCCGAGGAGGTGACGCTATGAACATGCACAACAAACACACCGCTGACGCCACATCGGTCGAAGAGGGCCTCGCCATTGCGCAGGCGCAGGACGAACAGTTCACATCCGAGTTCGCCACCGAAACGGCGATGCAGAACACCCTGCTCACGCCGCGGTTTTACACCACGGATTTTGATGAGCTTGATGCCATTGATGTCTCCGGTGTCCGTGAGGAGTGGGATCGGCTGATCGACCAGATGGAAAGCGACCCGAACAAGGGGCATTTCAGGAAAAACGAGGACTGGGATCACGTCGATTGGGACGGGATGGAGCCGCAGCTGAAAAAGGAATTCATCGACTTCCTGATCAGTTCCTGCACCGCCGAGTTCTCGGGCTGCGTGCTCTACAAGGAGATGAAGCGGCGCGGCAACAACAAGGACATCACGCAGCTTTTTCAACTGATGGCACGCGATGAGGCCCGGCATGCGGGGTTTATCAACGACGCCCTGCGCGAGGCGGGACTGCGGGTGAACCTCGGGTTCCTCACGCAGAAAAAGAAGTACACCTACTTCCGGCCCAAGTTCATCTACTACGCCACGTACCTCTCGGAAAAGATCGGGTACGCCCGCTACATCACGATATTCCGCCACCTGCAGGCCAATCCGGAGCATCGGTTCCACCCGATCTTCAAATGGTTTGAGGAGTGGTGCAATGACGAGTTCAGCCACGGCGAAGCCTTTGCCCTGCTGATGAAGACGGACCCCAAACTGACCAGTGGCATGAATGTGTACTGGATCAAGTTCTTCCTGACGGCTGTCTATGCAACGATGTACGTGCGCGACCACCAGCGCCCTGCGTTCCACGAGGCGCTGGGCGTCGACCCGGACTGGTATGCGCATGAAGTGTTCACCAAGACATCCAAGCTGAGCGAACAGATTTTCCCGATCACCTTGGATATCGAACACCCGCGCTGGCAACCGGGCCTTGAGCGGTTGCAAAAGGCGAATGCCGATCTGGCGGAGGCCAAGGGCCTCAGGAAGATTGGCGCGCAAATTCGCGCCGGGCTGGCCTTTGTTTCATTGCTCAGCATTCCGTCCAAAAGCCATGAGGTTCCGGCCTCGACACGTCTGGAGCCGGTCTATTGAGGGGCGCGTTTTCCGATACGGAAAACGGCTGGAAAGCGACACGCTTTCCAGTTGGGCGAGCGGCTGACGCTTGCCTGTTTTCCGTTTCGGAAAACCGCCGGAAACCGTTTCGGTTTCCGTCTTCCGGAGGGCATGCATGACACCCTGGGTCGCAGCCTTGATCGCGCTTTTCATCTGGTGGTTTTCCACCGGCACGATCCTGATGGCTGTCAAATACGCGGATCGCGAAGGGCCCGGGGCCCGCTTGCGGGCAACGCTTGCCGGGCTTCCGCTGGTCCTGCTGGGCGCTTATGGCGCCTATTGGTCCGCAACCCAGACCGACGTGCTTGGCGTTTATGTCGCCTTCCTGTCCGCGCTGGCCATCTGGGGCTGGATCGAGCTTGCTTTCCTCACAGGGATCATCACTGGCCCCAACCGCGCGGCGTTGCCGCCCCATACGCCCGAATGGGAACGGTTCATTCGCGCCTGGGGCACGCTGGCCTATCATGAAATGCTGCTGTTGGCTGCGTTGATCGCGATGGGACTGACCCTTTGGGATGCCCCCAACGCCTTCGGCTTCTGGACCTTCGCCGTTCTCTTCTTTGCCCGCGTGTCGGCTAAGCTGAACCTCTTTTTCGGCGTGCCGCGCACACATGTCGAATTCCTGCCGCAGGCGCTGTCGCATCTATCCAGTCACTTTCGCGTGGCGGGTATGAACTGGCTGTTCCCGGTCTCCGTCACCGCGCTGACCTTTGCCACGGCCTGCTGGCTTGAACGCCTCTATGCCGCGCAGAGCATGGGCGAGATCACTGGATTTGCATTGCTCACCGCGCTGACCGCGCTGGCAACGCTTGAACACTGGGTGATGGTGCTTCCCATCCCTGACGAACGGCTTTGGCGGTGGATGCTGCCTGCGCCCAAACCACACAAACACCAAAAGACCCAAGGGGGACATCATGGACTTTGATGCACTGTTCCAAACGCAGCTGGACGCGCTGAAGGACGAAGGCAATTATCGCATTTTCGCAGAGCTTGAGCGGCAGTCCGGCGCCTTCCCCCGGGCGCGCTGCCATGATGAGGACGCGCCGGACGAGGTGACGGTCTGGTGTTCCAATGACTATCTCGGCATGGGCCAGCATCCTTCGGTCGTCAAGGCGATGAAGGACACGATTGACGCCTGTGGGGCCGGCGCGGGGGGCACGCGCAACATCAGCGGCACCAACCATGCGCACAAGCTGCTCGAAGAAGAGCTTGCCGACTTGCATGCCAAGGAAAGCGCGCTGCTCTTTACCTCCGGCTACGTGTCGAACTGGGCCGCGCTCAGCACGCTGGGCAGCCGCTTGCCCGACGCCGTAATTCTCAGTGACGAATTGAACCACGCGAGCATGATCGAAGGCATCCGCCATGCGCGCTGCAACAAGGTCATCTGGAAGCACAACGACCCCGAAGACCTCGACCGCAAGCTGGCCGCGCTGCCTGCCAATGCGCCCAAGATCGTCGCCTTTGAATCGGTTTACTCGATGGATGGTGATATCTGCCCGATGCAGGAAATCGTCGAAGTTGCCGAGAAACACGGTGCCATGACCTATCTCGACGAGGTGCATGCCGTGGGCCTTTACGGACCGCGCGGCGGCGGTATATCCGAGCAAGAGGGCCTCGCGCAGCGCATTACGCTGATCGAGGGGACGCTGGGCAAGGCCTATGGGGTTGTCGGCGGCTACGTCACGGGGTCCGAGGCCTTGTGTGACTTTATCCGCAGTTTTGCCAGCGGGTTCATCTTTACCACAGCCCTGCCCCCTGCGGTGGCCGCAGCGGCGCGCACGTCGATCCGTCACCTCAAGCAATCCGATCAGGAACGCATCACGCAGCGCCAGCGCGTGGCCTACCTGCGCAAGCGGCTGGATCAGGAGGGTATTCCACACATGGAAAACCCCAGCCACATCATCCCGGTGATGATCAAGGACCCCGTCAAATGCCGGATGCTCAGCGACTATCTGATGCAGCGCTATGGCATCTACGTGCAGCCGATCAACTATCCCACGGTACCCAAGGGAACCGAACGCCTGCGGTTCACGCCATCGCCGCTCCACAGCGTCGAAGACATCGAACATCTGGTGCTCGCACTGAAGGATTTGTGGAAGCAATGCGCGATTGCCCACGCAGTCGCCTGAGATCAATACAAAGTTACTGTTGACTTGATCGTGAAGTCGCTACGTTTCTTTGCAAAGGACACTTGGAAGGAGAAACCTATGTTCCGATCCCTCGCGTTTGTGGCCGCCACTGTGGTGGCTGCCCCTGCCTTCGCTGACGGCCATGCCTCTGGCGATGCCGCCGCCGGTGAAAAGGCGTTCCGCCAGTGCACCTCGTGCCACGTCGTCGTCAATGACGAAGGTGAAACGCTTGCGGGCAAGAAGGCCCGGACCGGCCCCAACCTGTGGGGCATTGTCGGCGGTCCCTTTGGGTCGGTCGACGGCTACAAGTATTCCGACATCAACCAGCTGGCCGCCAGCATGGAAGATCTGGTTGTGACCGAAGAAGTCTTTGTGGCCTACGCACAGGATCCGACGGCGTACTTGCGCGAAGTCACCGGCGATGGCGGCCGCAGCAAGATGACCTACAAGGTGCGCAAGGAAGAGGACGCGTTGAACATCTACGCCTACCTCGCCTCGCTGATGCCTGCGCCCGAGAGCTAAGTCACGGACAACGACATCGCATGTCATTGAGCGCCGCCCTGTCGCAGGGGCGGCGTTTTGCGTTTGCATTCAGCGCAAGCAGGTGTGGATCAGGTCCGCGATCTCCTTGGGCTGTTCCTCGTGCATGAGATGACCCAATCCATCGCAGACATGTAGCGTCGCGCCGGGTATGAGCGCCGCGCATTTCTCCGAGACGGACGGGGGCACGGTTGCATCATCGGCACCCGCGATCAGGTCGACCTTGCCCCGGTAGTCCGGCAGTGCCGACAGAAGCGGGCGCAGGTCCCATTGAGCCATCATCTTCAATGTGCCGTCCACATGCGCCTTGTCGCCCACGAGCTGTCGGTAAAGCTCGTACCCATCCTCGTTCAATGTTGATCCGGTTGAGGCGATCAACGCCTTGATACGGGCCGGGTTTGCGGAAGTGGTCGAAAACAGGGTTGTCGCAAAGGGCATGGCCGCCAGTGCCTTGGCCATCAGTGGAAAGACCAGCCCGGCAAGGCCCGGAAACTCGCCCAACGCGGCATTCAGGCCGATCACGCGCGGCGGCGTGTCCATCGCACGCGCCATTTGCAACGCCACTGCCGCCCCGGCCGAATGACCCACAATGGCTGCGGGGTGCCAGCCTTCCTGTGCGCACAGCCTGCCCACATCCTCGGCCATGGTTTGCAGCCCGCTGCGCTGGCGCGCGCCCAGTTGCGAGAACCCATGGCCCGGCAAATCAATCGCCACGACCTGATAGGCATCGGACAGCAAGGGGATCAAATCGCGGTAACTGTGCGTCGACCCGCCTGCCCCGTGCAACAGCAGCAGGGTCGGGCCTGCGCCAATGACTTGCGCGTGCCAACGATGGACCGGTCCGTCTATGCGTCTGGAGGCATGGCCCAGCGGCCAGCTGCCGATCTGCGCCCAGTCCATCGTCCTAGCCGGCCAGAGCGGCGTTGACCGCGTCGGTCATTCGGTGTGCATCCGCACGGGGAAGCGCGATATAGCCGCCATCCAGCGTACGGCCCAGATCCTGCAAGGCCGGTTGCGGGCGGTTTGACATGTCGATCACCAGTGCTTCGGTGCCCTGTGATCGAATGGCCCGGGCCACGGTTTGCGCATCTTCGGCGGCGGTTGCGCGATTGGCCGAGCCATCCAGCGCGATGTTCGCCCGCCCGTCGGTCAGGACGATGATCGTCGGGCTCATGCCCTGACCGGCGGATTGTGCGGCCAGTGTCATGGCGCTCTGCAGTCCGGCGGCGAGCGGCGTGCCGCCCCCGCCGGGCAATGCCGACAGGCGGCGTTTTGTCTGCACAAGCGAGCGCGTGGGCGGCAGCAATGTTTCTGCGTCGGTTCCCCGGAAGGAAATCAGCGCCACGTGATCCCGGCTGGCATAGGCTTCGGCAAGCAGCAACTCGATCGCCCCCTTGGCCTCACCCAACCGCGCCATCGCCGCCGAGCCGGAGGCGTCCACGGAAAAGATCAACAGCCGGTCGGAGTGCTGGGCATAGCGTTTCACCCTGATGTCCGAGGGTCTGATCAACAGGCCGGTCCGGTCCGGCTGGTGCTTGCGGCGCAAGGGCTGCCACGGCGCCGCTGCGCGCAGGGTCGCGATCAGGTCAATCCGCGCATCACCACCCAAACGTCCGGGCCGCGAGGGCAGGGGGCGCCCACGTCGGTTGGACTTGCGCACCTTGCCCGCGCCACTGCCTTTGGCCGCACGTTTGGCGCGAGATTGCCCGAGGTTTTGAAGCAATCCGGCAGGCAACAGGGCCGCAACAGCCTCGATCAGCATCTCCGTCTCGGGCAGTGCGGACTGGCCGTCACTGGTGCCATCCTGCGGGTCTTGGTGCTCATCTTGAGATGGCGGTTGATCTTGTGGTGTGTCCGTTTCAGGCACCTGCGTTGCGCGGTGCGGGTAAACCAGCGCTGCGGCCAGTTCGATATCGCCTGCGCAAACCACCTCCCGGCCTTGTGCGTTTGCATGCAGTTCGGCCGCGCGCCACGCCAGCAAGGGTGCGCGCAGGGACGCGATGCCAAACCGGGCTGCGAGCAGCGTCAATTGCGCTATCGCCTCGTCACCCTCCAGCGGTTGCCCGGCATCGACATGTGGCCGGACAGGCCAGTCGGACGGCATCCGCCCTTCGGGTGCAATGTGGAAGGCCAGCCGGTCTGCGAGACTGTCCGGCACCGATTCGTCGTCGTCGATCCCTTCATCGAGGGCCAGAATGCCTCGTGTTAGACCCTGATCCAGCAATTGGCACAGCTTGGCGGCGAGCGCGGGCGTGCAACGCTCCGCCATGGGCAGGATGGCGGTGCACGGCGTCGCAAAAAAGCCTGAGCTGCGCACGATTTTGCCGGCGGCAAGCGTGGCGGCAAGGTCGACACCGCCCAGCAATTGGTCATCGGAAATGGTGATCGGCAACTTGCGCAGGGGCTCGGGCGGTTGGAACGCATTCACGACCCTGTCGCGGTCTGGCCCCGCCCGCATTCGAATGACCGCGCCGCCCAATCCGCGCGGGTCCATCGCAAGGATGTCCAATGCGGCGGCGGCCAGGTGCCAGGACGCGTCCGACATGGGCGTCAGGCAAGCACGGCGTCGACCGTGCGGGTGACGCGCGTGCTGCTGCCCGCCTCGTCCAGCGGGTCGCGCCGCAGCCTGTGGCTGAGCGCCAGGGGGGCAATCCGACGCAAATGGGCGCGGGTCACTTTGCGTTTGCCGTCGTAGGCCGCCAGCGCGCGTGCCGCGCGCAGCAAGGTCAATTCGCCGCGCAACCCGTCCGACCCAAGCGCCAGGCACAGCTCGGCGCAGTCGCCCAGGATCTCGTCACCGGCCTTCACCTTGTTCAGCCGTGCGCGGGCCGCGAGAATTGCGCCGCGTATCTGTGCATCATCTTCCCTGTAGCGCTTGGCAAATGCATCTGCGTTGCGCTCATAGGCATCGCGGCGGCGGATCACTTCGATCCGCTCGGCCACGTCATTGGGCGAGCGCACCTCGACCGACAGCCCGAACCGGTCCAGCAATTGCGGTCGCAACTCGCCTTCCTCGGGGTTGCCGGAGCCCACCAGAACGAACCGGGCGGCGTGCCGGATGCTGAGGCCTTCGCGTTCGACCACGTTCTCGCCCGACTGCGCTACATCCAGCAGCAGATCAACGATGTGATCTTCCAGCAGGTTCACCTCGTCGATGTAAAGATACCCGCGGTTGGCGCGCGCCAGCAAGCCGGGTTCAAACGCCTTTTCGCCGCGGGTCAGGGCCCGCTCGATGTCGAGGGCGCCCACCACGCGATCTTCGGTCACGCCAAGCGGCAGGTCTATGACCGGCGTTGGCCGTTCTTCGCGTGTATCAGTCTCTATTTCGGCCCATTCCGGACAGTCCTTGCGCGTCGCGGCGTTGACAGGGCACCCCTTCACGACCTCGATGGGCGGCAACAGCGCGGCCAGTGCGCGCACTGCGGTGGATTTGCCGGTGCCGCGATCACCAAAGACAAGCACACCGCCGATGCCGGGATCTACAGCGGTGAGTATCATCGCCGTTTTCATGTCGTCCTGACCGACGATCGCGGAAAATGGAAAAGGCTGTTTCATGTCACAGGCTCCAGCCGGTCAAGGGGGCTGACCCCGCCCCAGGTGCCGCTGTCGTCCAGGATGGAGAAGCGAGCGTAAAGCTCTTCGCGGAACCAGGCACCGTCGCGGACGGCCCGGATCGCTTCGGCATGTGGTCCGTTGGTGCGGGCAAAGGCGGCCATTTCCGGAACGCCCGGCCAGATTGAGAATGTCACCTGATGCAGCATCGGCACCTCGCCGATCCCGATCTTGAACACCACGTTTGGATCAGAGCCGATCATGCGTGAGATATCCGGTACGCGCCCCCAGAACCGGGTCAGTATGCGCGGCTTGATCGTGGCGCGGGTCAGCGCCGCGATTGGACCGGATATAGGCTCTGATACTGGGGAAAACGGCTGTTTTCCACTCCACGCCCCGCGTGCCGAAGCGGTGGAGAGGAACACCGTCCAGTGTTCGGTCGCACGCGCCCGATAGCGGGTGAAAATACGTTCCGAGGCCAGCCGCATGCGTGCGGTCTCTGCATCGGGCCAGGTGCACAAAACGGCGTAGACGGCAGTGTTCGGGACCGGCGTAAACCCTTCGCCCGTGCCCGATCCGCAGAGTTTCCAGAACTGCAGGTCAGCCATGCGCGCCATGGCAAGGCGCGCGGCACCCATCATCGCGAGGGCCCACGCCCGGTCGCGCCACCGCTCAAAGCGGAAAAAGGTGATCGTGGTTGTCTGGCTCATCTGTTCGCACTGGCAGAATGCCGAAAAAGGCACCGGGTTCAGCCTATCGTGAGAAAAGAAATTGTCAACTAAACTAGACACTCGTACTGTGATGGCAGGATGACAAGACTTGATCCCATAGAATCGGAAACCCGGGCGGGCAACCGTGCCATCGTCATTGGCGCAGGTCTGGGCGGCTTGGCGGCTGCGATGCGGCTTGGCGCCAAGGGGTACAAGGTCACCGTGATCGACAAGCTGGACGTGCCGGGTGGGCGCGGATCGGCGATCTGGCAGGACGGGCACCGGTTCGATCTGGGGCCGACCATCGTGACGGTTCCACAGCTTTATCGTGATCTCTGGACCGCCTGCGGGCGCACCTTTGATGATGATGTAACGTTCAAGTCGCTTGATCCGTTCTATGAAATCCGCTGGCCCGATGGCACTGTCTTTACCGCGCAGCAGGACACCGAGGCGATGCGCGCCGAAGTGGCCAAGATCGAGCCGCGTGATGTGGCGGGCTTTGACAAGTTCCTCAACGACAGCGCCAAACGCTACTGGTTCGGGTTCGAAGACCTTGGCCGCCGGTCCATGCACCGCTTCCGCGACCTCGCCAAGGTGTTGCACATCTTTGGCATGCTCCGCGCCGACAGGTCTGTCTATGCCCACGCGGCCAAGCGGTTCCGCAATGAAAAGCTGCGGATGGCGTTTTCGTTCCACCCACTCTTTATCGGTGGTGATCCTTGTCATGTGACGTCGATGTATATTCTCGTCAGCTACCTCGAAAAGGAATTTGGCGTCCACTACGCCATGGGCGGGCTGGCGCATATGGCGCGCAAGATGGGCGACGTCATCGAGGCGCAAGGCGGCACGCTGCTGATGGAAACCGAAGTCGATGAAATCGTGGTCAGGGGCGGCAAGGCGCAAGGAGTGCGCCTGACGTCAGGGCTCGAACTGGGCGCGGATGTGATCGTTTCGAACGCCGATGCAGGCCACACCTATGACCGCCTGATGCGCCGGGCACCCAAACGCCGATGGACGCCCGCACGCCTTCAGCGCACGCGGTATTCGATGAGCCTCTTTGTCTGGTATTTCGGCACAAAGGGCACGGCCGGGCAATGGTCTGACGTCGGGCATCACACGATCCTGAACGGACCGCGCTACAAGGGCTTGCTGCGCGATATCTTCATCAAGGGGCATTTGTCCGATGACATGAGCCTCTATGTGCACCGCCCGTCCGTCACGGACCCGAGCGCAGCACCCGAGGGGGATGACACGTTTTATGTGCTGAGCCCGGTGCCCCATCTGGGGCATGGCGGTGTCGACTGGACGCGCGAAGCTGACGCCTACAAGGCCAAGATGCTCAAGGTGCTCGAAGACCAGCTTTTGCCCGGTTTAGGGTCGAAAATCGTGACCGAGCAGGTCTTTACACCTGAGACATTCCGGGATCGCTACCTGAGCCCACATGGAGCGGGCTTCTCGATTGAACCGCGCATCTTGCAATCCGCATGGTTCCGCCCGCACAACGTCAGCGAAGAGGCGGACGGGCTGTACCTCGTGGGTGCGGGCACCCATCCCGGGGCAGGTGTGCCGGGCGTGATCTCGACCGCCGAGGTGTTGGGCAAACTTGTACCGGAGGCCGTGACATGATCGACCCGCGTGACCTTGAGGCCTGTACCGAAGCGATCCGTCATGGCTCGCTGTCCTTCCACGCAGCATCCAAACTGTTGCCCAGACATGTGCGCGATCCGGCGCTGGCGCTTTATGCGTTCTGCCGCCTTGCTGATGACGAAGTGGACCTGAAGGCGGAAAAGGTCGACGCGGTTCTGCGACTGCGGGACCGGCTGGATCTGGTCTATGCGGGCACGCCGCAGAATGCCGCCCCTGACCGTGCCTTTGCCGCTGTGGTTGCGCAGTTCGACATGCCGCGCGCATTGCCCGACGCCTTGCTGGAAGGGTTGGCCTGGGACGCCGAAGCGCGGACATATACCAATATCAGTCAGGTTAGAGACTATTCGGCACGCGTTGCGTCCGCTGTTGGCGCGATGATGTGCGTCCTGATGGGCGTGCGCGATGCGGACGCGCTGGCCCGGGCCTGTGACCTCGGTGTGGCGATGCAGCTGACCAACATCGCACGCGATGTGGGTGAGGATGCGCTGGAACGGCGCCTCTATCTGCCGACGGATTGGTTGGAAGAGGCGGGTATGACGGTCGAGGGGTTTTTTGCCGATCCGCGCCCCACCAAGGCTGTGCGCGCGATGGTGCGGCGTCTGGTCATGGAGGCGAACCGCCACTACTACCGGTCCGAGGCGGGCATTGCCGCCCTGCCCATGACCTGCCGCCCCGGCATTTACGCCGCACGGTTCATCTATGCGGGCATTGCCGGGCGGCTCAGGGGCATGGGGTATGACAGCATCTCGGCCCGCGCGCGCACGTCCAAGGCACAGAAGCTGGGATGGCTCGCCCAATCCATGGCGCTGAGCGCCACAAGCGCGGTCATGCCGCAATCCGCGGTGCTCTATGCCAAACCGCTGCCGGAGGTGCAGTTCCTGGTGGATGCCGCGGCCAAGGGCGCACGGCCATCGCGCAGCGACGGCCTCTTTGAGGCGCTCGCAGCCCTTGAGGCCAAGCGACAGTCGGACCGCGCCGCCTTGCTCAACACCCGCGCAGGGGGGCTGGGCTGATGTTCTGGCTTCTCCTCAGTCTGTTTTTCCTTGCTTGCGCAGGCGCGGGTCTGACGGGCGGGTTGTTCCCGCCCGGTCCATGGTACCGAAACCTGAGCAAGCCATCCTGGACGCCGCCCGATTGGGTGTTTCCGCTGACCTGGACCGTGCTTTATGTCTGCATGTCCGTTGCGGGCGCCCGTGCCGCGATGGGTGATGACAACGGGGTCGCCATGGCGCTTTGGGCGGTGCAGATCGCGTTCAACGGGCTCTGGACGCCCGTGTTCTTCGGCCTGCGCAATATCCGTATGGGCATGGGGATCATCGGGGTGCTTTGGGTCACCGTATTTGCCGCGATGCTGGCCCTTGGGCAGGTCGACGCGCTCGCGGGTTGGCTCTTTTTGCCTTACCTCGTCTGGGTCACCATAGCGGCGGCTCTCAACTGGCAGGTCTGGCAGTTGAACCCGGAAGAGGCCGCAAAACCGCCAGCGCAAATGGGCTGACCCTATTCAAACGTCCAGTGCGCCCGCCGTGGCACGCGCAAGGCCAGCATGGGCTTGAGCAAAGGCGAGCGGAATCGCACCAGATCCAGCGCCTCGTGGACGCCGGTGGTGCGTTCACCGTCAATGACCGTCTCGACGGCGCTGCGTGTGTAGAAGGGCGCGTCGAGCATGGCGAGCTGTTGTCGCGCCGTCGCACCTGTATCGGCGCGGGTTTCCCGCTTCACCGCCCAGAGCGAACGGGGCAGGCGCGCCTTTGGGGGAACGGGTATGGCCTTTGCGGACCCATCGGCGTCAAATTGAAACCCTGCGGCCAGCTCTGATCCATCAAGCCGCGTCGCATCGTAGAAACACGTCGCGCCATCGCCTGTCGGATAGCGGCCCCATGTCCAGTACGAAAAATCTTCCTCCAGCGCGCGGGTGCCGAAATTGGCGTCGAAATAGCCTTCGCCGTTCCATTGCCAGCCGGGTCGGTCAATCTCGACCTCGATGCGGGCGCGCGGCGCAAAGGGTCGCCAGATGTGGCTGTCGTCCGGGGTAAGCGCAAGCTCGACGCCGGTGACGGCAGAGGGGTACAGCCGGATCTGACCGCGCATGCGCGACACGAGCGGCGGCGAAGAGACCTCGTCGATGTCGATCACGAGGTGATCGCCCTGCCACGCCATCTTGGACGGGCCAACTTCGAACCGCGAGGCGGTCTGGCGCAGGGCGCTTTGCCCCCTGTCGGTCATGGTAAAGCGCCCGCCGGGCCCGTAGGTGGCCACGTTGATACAGACGTGGTTTTGCGGGTTCCTGCGCCCCGACCAGCGATACCAGGGTGAGAACACCGAACCGATAAAGCCAATGACGGAGACGGCACGCGTGCCGTCATCGCTCAGCCCGTCGACATACCACCAGGCATAGCCGTTTGGGCCGACACGGATGTTGAAGTTTGGTCGCTCAAGATCGCCTCGACCGCGTGCCGGGCGGAGAGGGTCGCCATCGGCACACCCGCGCCCGGGTGCGTCCCGCCCCCGGCCAGGTACAGGTTGGGGATGGATGTCCGGGCGCGCGGGCGCTTCAGCGCGGCGGTCATTCCGTGCGGGCTTTGCCCGTAGAGCGCGCCCAGGCTTGCCGGAAACATCTGCCCGAAGGCTTGGGGCGTTGTCACTGTTTGCACTGTCGGTGTCGGGCTGAATGTCATCCCGAATTGCGCCATCTGCTGCGTGATCTGATGAAGCCATGTGCTCAGGTCCTCGGGGTCGATTGGGTGGTCGGTGGCGGGGGCGTTGGTGATGATCTCGAACCGTTCGAGCGGCGGCGGGTCTGTACCCTGTCCACGGTCAAGGGCGCAGACATAGAACGACGGACGCGCCGGTATCCGCCCGGCCATCAGGTCGCGAAACTCGCCCTCGGCATCGGACTGGAAGAACACGTTGTGGTGCGCAAGGTCGTCCCGTTCCGGCGTTGCGGCAAAGCTGAGCACGCGGGCGGAAAAGCTGCGCGGCGCGCGCGTGGTGACCTGTGCAATATGCCTCACCGCCGGGCCAAGTGCGCCTGTAGCCAGCGCGCGCGGGTCGCCCGCATGGATCAGGACGTCGCATGGCACGCGGGTGCCATCGTCCAGATGTACCGCCGCTGCGCGGTCGTTCTGCGTTTCGATCCGGGCGACATGAGCGTTTGTCCGAATGGCGACGTCATGCGTGCGCAGCAGCGCCGTGAGCGCGTCGGTCAGCTTGTGCATGCCACCCTGCACCACCCAGACGCCTGTCGCCTCCGCCTGCCAGATCAGGGACAGCAACGCAGGCGCGTGGGTCGGGCTGCCCCCGACATAGGTCGCGTAGCGGCCAAAAAGCTGGCGCAGGCGTGGATCGTCAAAGGCGCTGCGCAACAGGCTTTTGAGTGTCGACAGAGGGGCCATGGCGGGGATGAGGCCGGGACGCTTGAGCACCGTCTTTGTCAGGGTTGCCAGTTGCGGGTCGGCCGCCTGCATCATCGGCGCGTCAAATGCCGCAAAGAGTTGCCGCGTGCGGTGACTGAACCGGGTGAACTGTTGGGCCGCCCGGTCGCCGGCAAAGGCGCGGATCGCGCCAATGTTGCGCTCGGTGTCGCGGCTGAGGTCCAGCGTGCTGCCGTCGGGCCAGAAATGCCGTGCTAGCACGTCCTGCCGGATCATGGTCACATGATCCTCGATGCGCGCGCCAAGGCACGCAAAGAGTTCATCAAACACATGCCGCATGGTCAGCACCGTTGGGCCTGCATCAATAGGGCCTGCGGGCGACGGCACAGTGCGTATCTTGCCGCCCGGGATTGCGTGACGCTCCAGTATGGTGACTTGATACCCCGCCGCGCGGAGCCGCACAGCACAGGCCAGCCCTGCGATGCCCGCGCCAATGATCAGCGCGCGGGGCGCTTGGGGTGCCGGTGTCACTTGCATGCGCCGATTGTTGACTCGCCAAAGCAATGTGTCCAGTATGATTTACACTTTGGTGTCCGATATATGTGACATATTGCAGCCTGGGAGGCCCGTGATGGGATTGAGCACTCGGATAGAAACGGCGATCGCGAGCGCCGTCGCGCTCGGTCAGGGTCGCGGCGCGGATGGGTATGTTTCGACGCCGCCCCGGCTTGCAGAGGCGCTGCACTATGCGACCGCACCGGGTGGCGCGCGCATTCGGCCCACGATCTGTCTGTCGGTTGCGATGGCCTGCGGCGATGATCGGCCGGGCCTGTCCGATGCGGCCGCCGCCGCGCTAGAGGTCATCCATTGCGCCTCGTTGGTGCATGATGACCTGCCCTGTTTCGACGATGCGGACATTCGGCGTGGCAAGCCGAGCGTGCACCGCGCGTTTTCCGAGCCCCTGGCGGTGCTGGCAGGCGACAGTCTGATCGTCATGGCGTTCGAGACGCTGGCGCGCCAGTCGCATCTGGCGCCGGACCGAGTCGCGCAGCTGATCCTGACACTCGCACGCCGCACCGGGATGCCCGGCGGAATTTGCGCGGGCCAGGGATGGGAGAGCGAAGATCAGGTGGATCTGAGCGCCTACCATCAGGCCAAGACGGGTGCCCTGTTCATCGCCGCCACCCAGATGGGGGCGATTGCAGCCGGGCAGGACGCAGAGCCGTGGTTCGAACTGGGCGACCGGATTGGCGAGGCGTTTCAGGTGGCGGATGATCTGCGGGATGCGCTGTATGATGCGGAGACGCTCGGCAAGCCTGCGGGTCAGGATGACCTGCACGGGCGACCCAATGCCGTCACCGAATTCGGCGTGCAGGGAGCGATCCAGCGGCTCAAGGATATTCTGGGCGGTGCGATCTCGTCGATCCCGTCCTGCCCCGGCGAGGCGCAGCTTGCCGAAATGGTCCGCATGTATGCCGAGCGGCTGACGCCGGTGGTCAGCCCAAGCCGTGTGCCCGGTGAATGACACTTGAAACGGCAAATCTGCCGGGATGGCGCGGCGGCTGGCTCAACCGGCTTGTGGCGCGGCCCGGATTTCAATCCTGGGCATCGCGATTTCCCCTGACGCGAGGGCGTGCACGGGCAGACGGTGCCGCACTTTTCGAGATTGTGCAGGGGTTTGTGCACAGCCAGGTGCTGATGGCACTGGTTGAATTGGACATTCCGCGCCGGTTGCGCGCCGGTCCACAAGATGCGGCGTCCTTGGGCAAGGCATGTGCCGTCCCGGCAGACCGGATGCAAGTCTTGCTGCAGGCCGGAGCGGCGCAAGGCCTGCTGAAGCGCAAGCGCACTGGATATGCCTTGGCGCGGCAAGGTGCTGCGCTGATGGGCGTACCGGGGCTCGAGGCGATGATCCGGCACCACAAGGCGTTCTACGATGACCTGCGGGACCCGGTCGCGCTGTTGCGGGGCGACGGCGACACGAACCTGGCCCGCTTTTGGCCCTATGTCTTTGGCGGCGAGATCGACCCGGGCGAGGCGGCCACCTATTCCGACCTGATGGCGCAAAGCCAGCGACTGGTGGCCGAAGACACGCTGCGCGCCGTGTCGCTGAAAGGCGTGTCGCACCTGATGGATGTGGGCGGAGGCACGGGCGCTTTTCTCGAGGCCGCCGGACGCGCTGCGCCGGGCGCGCGGCTGACCCTTTTTGACCTGCCGCAAGTCGTGCCGGACGCGCAGGCGCGGTTCGACGCGGCAGGCATGGCGGATCGGGTCGAGATCGTGCCCGGGTCATTTCGCGACGCACCGTTGCCTCGGGATGCTGACGCCATTTCGCTTGTCCGGGTGCTGTACGATCACGCAGAGCACACCGTGCGGTCCTTGCTTGCATCAGCCTTTGATGCGCTGCCACCGGGCGGTCGGCTCATTATCTCCGAACCGATGGGAGGTGGTGCACGCCCTGAACGGGCGGGGGACGTTTACTTTGCGTTCTACACAATGGCGATGCAGACCGGGCGCACCCGGTCAGCCGCAGAAATCATCGCGCTGCTGGAAGATGCCGGGTTCGTTCAGATCAATAGCCCCACGCCTGCGCGCGCCTACGTGACCCGGGTCATCACCGCTGTCCGTCCAGGCTGATTGACAGGCACAAGCCGCGAAAGTGTCTAATGTAATTGACACATACGTTTGTCTAATTAGAATGACACTAAAGGAAACGACTGCCCTGAGTCTCTTTTCGTCGAAAAGGGCTGTTTGCGCAGCATGCAACGCCGGAGGACAACGTGGACACCGCTGCCGTTCTGTTGAAGGGGCCAAGGGATCTGGACCTCGACACACTTGCGCTGACGGCGCCGGGGCCTGCTGATCTGGTTGTCGACATCGCGCATTCCGGCATTTCTACAGGTACCGAAAAACTGTTCTGGACGGGGGAAATGCCACCCTTTCCGGGCATGGGCTACCCGTTGGTGCCGGGCTACGAGGCCGCGGGCGAAGTGGTCGAGGCGGGCAACCTGACGGGGTTCAAGCCGGGTGATCACGTCTTTGTCCCCGGAGCGAATTGCTTTGACGGGGCCTTTGGTCTCTTTGGCGGCGCCGCGCGCCGCGTGGTCACCGACAGTGAACGCGTGACGCGAATCGATGCCGGGTTCGGTCCCGAAGGCGCGCTGCTCGCGCTGGCCGCGACGGCACGACATGCGATGGCGGGCATGAACAAGGCCGTGCCGGACCTGATCATCGGGCATGGCGTGCTGGGTCGCTTGCTGGCCCGGCTGACCATCGCCTCTGGCGCGCCTGCGCCGACAGTCTGGGAAATCGATCCGGACCGGCGCGCAGGTGCCACGGGATACGAGGTCATCGACCCGGAGAAAGACCCGCGCCGCGATTACAACTCGATCTACGACGCCTCCGGGCAGGGCGCACTGCTGAACGATCTGGTCGGGCGCATCGCCAAGGGCGGCGAAATCGTGTTGGCCGGATTCTATACCGCGCCCCTGAGTTTCGCGTTCCCGCCCGCCTTCATGAAAGAGGCGCGGTTCCGCGTTGCCGCGGAATGGACGCGTGACGATCTGGCCGCGACGCGCGCCCTCGTCGAATGCGGTGCTCTGCGGCTTGACGGTTTGATCACGCACACACGGCCCGCAACGGATGCCCGTGCGGCCTATGAACAGGCGTTCACAGACGCGGCCTGCCTGAAAATGATTTTGGATTGGGAGCACTGACCCTATGAAAGATGAAGTCCCCAATCTGAAGGATTTCGATCAGCGCCTGCGCGATGAGGCGAACGAAGATCTCGCCGACGTGCTGCCGCAGGAGGCGACGAAGGACACGCAGATCATCGCGATCTACGGGAAGGGTGGGATTGGCAAGTCGTTTACCCTCGCCAACCTCAGCCACATTATGGCGGAACAGGGCAAGCGTGTCCTGCTGATCGGGTGCGACCCGAAATCCGACACCACGTCCCTGCTGTTCGGTGGCAAGGCGTGCCCGACGATCATCGAAACCTCGACCCGCAAGAAACTCGCTGGCGAAGAGGTCAAGATCGGCGACGTGTGCTTCAAGCGTGGCGGGGTCTTTGCAATGGAGCTTGGTGGCCCCGAAGTGGGCCGCGGCTGCGGCGGCCGGGGGATTATCCATGGCTTTGAACTCCTCGAAAAACTTGGTTTCCACGATTGGGATTTTGACTATGTCCTCCTGGATTTTCTCGGAGATGTGGTTTGCGGCGGTTTTGGCCTGCCCATCGCGCGGGACATGGCTCAGAAAGTGATCCTGGTCGGGTCCAACGACCTGCAATCGCTGTATGTGGCCAACAACGTGTGCTCGGCTGTGGAATACTTCCGCAAGCTGGGCGGCAATGTCGGCGTGGCCGGGCTGGTCATCAACAAGGATGACGGGTCGGGCGAGGCGCAGGCCTTTGCCAAGGCGGTCAACATTCCTGTGCTGGCCTCAATCCCGCAGGATGACGACCTGCGCAAGAAATCCGCGAATTATCAGATTGTCGGCACGGCAGAGAGCCCGTGGGGTGCGCTGTTCGAAGAGCTTGGCCTGAATGTGGCCGAAGCGCCGCCGGTGCGGCCCGCACCGCTCAGCCAGGACGGATTGCTGGAGCTCTTTGACGGATCCGAAACGGGCGCGGGCGTCGTTCTTGAGCCCGCCACGGACACGGACATGCGCGGCAAGAACGCGGCGCCGAAAGAATCGCTCGAGGTCATTTACGATGAAGCATGACCCGATCTCCCAGGCCAACCAGTCCATCGCCACCGGCAAGGCGTTGATGCAGAGAAGCAAACAACTCATCGAGAGTGCTCAGGGTCAATTGCAGAACTCGCAGGAATGCGCGCGGCGCCATGTGGCCAGCAACGCCCAGATCCGGCGCTTGATGGCAGAATACAAAATGGCGGCGTCCCGTTGACGTCCAAGGTCACATATGACGCCGCTGATACGGTCGCGGTGACCAAGGGCCACCCCCGTGAGGCAGAGATGCCTGTCGGGGATGGGTCCGGTCTTGGGTGCCACTCCGGGTCCGAGATGGAAAAGGCCGCGCGGATGGCCGGCAATTCCGAGATGCTCGAAAAATTCGCCGCCGACTATCCGCAAGGCCCGCATGACAAGCCGCAATCGATGTGCCCTGCCTTCGGGTCTTTGCGGGTTGGCCTGCGGATGCGTCGCGTTGCGACCGTGCTGTCCGGGTCGGCCTGCTGCGTCTATGGCCTGACCTTTGTGAGCCATTTCTACGGTGCGCGTCGGTCGGTGGGTTACGTGCCGTTCAATTCCGAAACGCTGGTGACCGGCAAGCTGTTCGAGGACATTCGCGAGTCTGTTCACGATCTGGCTGATCCCGAAAAATACGATGCCATTGTCGTGACGAACCTGTGTGTTCCGACGGCCTCTGGCGTGCCGCTGCGGCTGTTGCCGAGCGAGATCAACGGTGTCCGGATCGTCGGGATCGACGTGCCCGGATTTGGCATTCCCACCCATGCCGAGGCCAAGGATGTTCTGGCCGGAGCGATGCTGAACTATGCCCGCGCCGAAGTGGAGGCGGGGCCGGTGGCCGCTCCCGTGGGTGGGAAATCGGATCGCCCGACCGTGGCAATGCTGGGCGAGATGTTCCCCGCGGACCCGATGATGATCGGACAGATGCTGGCCCCTCTCGGGCTCGCTGCGGGCCCGGTGGTGCCGTGCCGCGAGTGGCGTGAGCTTTATGCGGCGCTGGACAGTTCCGTCGTTGCGGCGGTGCATCCGTTTTACACCAGTGCCGTGCGGGAATTCGAGGCGGCGGGGCGTCCTGTCGTGGGCTCGGCCCCTGTGGGTCGCGATGGCACGGCGGCGTGGCTTGCCGCTATCGGGGCTGCACACGGGTGCAGCGCCGCGCAAGTGGCCGAGGCGCAGAACGCTGTCCTCCCGGCGATTTCTGGCGCCTTGGCTGCGACACCGATCAAGGGGACCATCACCTTGTCGGGCTATGAAGGCTCCGAATTGCTGGTCGCGCGCCTGCTGATCGAAAGTGGCGCCGAGGTGCCTTACGTCGGCACGGCCTGTCCGCGCACGCCGTGGAATGCCGACGATCGGGCGTGGCTGGAAGACAAGGGCGTGAAGGTGAAATTCCGCGCTTCGCTCGAAGATGACTGCGCGGCGATGGAGGCGGTGCAGCCAGACCTCGCCATTGGCACGACGCCCGTGGTCCAGAAGGCCAAGGAACTGGCGGTGCCGGGGCTGTACTTTACCAACCTCATCTCGGCGCGGCCCTTGATGGGTCCTGCTGGGGCGGGGTCGCTGGCGCAGGTGATCAACGCAGCCATCGCCAACAAGGGGCGCATGGACCATATGCGCGAGTTTTTTGAGGGTGTGGGCGAGGGCGATACCGCTGGTGTTTGGGAGGGCGATCCGAACACGCGGCCCGATTTCCGCGCCCAGAACCTCAAAAAGCTTGAGCGTCAGGCGAAAGCCGCCAAGGCCGCGGAAATGATCTGATGCGCGCTGTCCGGACATACGCCTCATCGGTCCCTGCCGGTCCCTCTTCGGATGACGGAGCGCAGCGACGGAAGACGCCCCGTTGCGGGGAGGGCCTGTCATGCTGATCATGGATCACGACCGGGCAGGTGGCTACTGGGGTGCGGTCTACGCGTTCTGTGCCGTCAAGGGACTGCAATGCGTCATCGACGGACCCGTGGGCTGTGAGAACCTGCCAGTCACGTCCGTTTTGCACTACACCGACGCGCTGCCCCCGCATGAATTGCCGATTGTGACCACGGGTCTGGGCGAAGAAGAACTGGGCCGTGACGGCACCGAGGGCGCGATGAAGCGGGCCTGGGGCACGTTGGACCCGGCCTTGCCCGCGGTCGTCGTCACCGGCTCGATTGCCGAGATGATTGGCGGAGGGGTGACCCCTCAAGGCACAAACATTCAGAGATTCCTGCCGCGCACTATCGATGAAGATCAGTGGGAAGCGGCGGATCGGGCGATGACCTGGATCTTTACCGAGTTCGGTATGACCAAGGGTCGGATGCCGCCCGAAAAGAAACGCGAGGAAGGTGCGCGTCCTCGCGTTAATATCCTTGGCCCGATGTATGGCACGTTCAACATGCCATCCGATCTGGCCGAGATCCGGCGGTTGGTCGAAGGGATCGGCTGCGAGGTCAACATGGTCATGCCCTTGGGCGCCCACGTGGCCGACATGCGAAATCTGGTGAATGCGGATGTCAACATCTGCATGTACCGCGAGTTCGGGCGCGGATTGTGTGAGCTTCTTGCCAAGCCATACCTGCAAGCCCCGATAGGGGTCGAGAGTACCACCAAGTTCCTGCGCGCACTGGGGAATTTGGTGGGCCTCGACCCCGAACCTTTCATCCAGCGTGAAAAGCATTCGACGCTGAAGCCTGTCTGGGATCTGTGGCGCTCCGTCACGCAGGATTTCTTTGCCACCGCGAGCTTTGCGGTCGTGGCGAACGAGACCTATGCGCGCGGCATCCGCCTGTTCCTCGAAGAGGATATGGGCCTGCCCTGCGCCTTTGCCGCGGCGCGGGTCGCCGGCAAGAAGACCAACAACGAAGAGGTGCGCGCCTGGATGGCGCAGAAGCGACCGCTCGTGGTCTTTGGGTCGATCAACGAAAAGATGTACCTCGCCGAGATGAAGGGCGGCCACGGGCCGTCGCCTGCGTTCATCCCCGCCAGTTTTCCCGGCGCCGCCATCCGGCGCCATACCGGCACGCCGATGATGGGCTATGCCGGGGCAACCTACCTGATCCAGGAGGTCTGCAACGGACTGTTCGACGCGCTGTTCCATATCCTGCCGCTGGGCACGGACATGGACGCTGCCGAAGCAACGCCGACCAATCTGCGCCGTGACTTCCCCTGGGATGCCGACGCGCAGGCCATGCTTGACCGTATTGTCGAGCAGCACCCCATCCTGACCCGGATTTCCGCCGCCAAGACATTGCGCGATGCCGCTGAGCAAGCAGCGCTCGACGCAGGGGCGGACCGGGTCGTGATCGAAACCGTGCGCAACCTCGACCCGGGCCTGGCCCGGGCGTCAGAACCTGTTTCCGAGGGAGGAACATCATGACTGACATGACGTCCAACGTTGCGACCGAGACGCCGAAAAAGCGCAATGCGGTCAAGACCGAATTCATGGTCTACTTTGCCATCATCTTTCTCGCGACGCTGCCGCTGGCCTGCCTGACCTGGGCGCTGGCGGCGATCCGGTCGCGATCCTTCACGGACAAGGGCCCGATGGCCCGGGCCTGGACCCAAGCGCGGATCATCACGCCGATGATCTTCAACGCGTGACACTGACAACGACATATCTCGAATTTCTCGGCTCATGTGCGCCTGCTGAGACATCGAACTGGACGCCTGGTGACAGGTGGACAGAGCCCGGAGGGGGCGACCCCAAAGGACCCGGCCGCGGGGAGCGCGGCGTCAGCATAACGTTCCGGAGGAATACTTATGGCTGATAATCACCTGTCTTTCACAGGTCTCACAGACGAGCAGGCGCAGGAACTGCACGCTGTCTACATGAGCGGGCTCTGGCTTTTCACAGCCGTTGCCGTGATCGCTCACCTGGCAGTGTTCATCTGGCGCCCGTGGTTCTGAGGAGGGATTAGCAAATGGCAAAGTTCTACAAGATCTGGCTCATCTTCGATCCCCGCCGTGTGTTTGTTGCACAGGGCGTTTTCCTCTTCTTGCTGGCTGCGATGATTCACCTCGTCCTGCTGAGCACAGGAGCGGAAGGCTTCAACTGGTTTGAAATCGCCGCTGCAGAGCGCGCGGAGTAATTCCGGTCACCAAGACAGCGCCGCGGGCGGGGTAACAGTGCGCCCCGCCTGCCCGCGGCAAACCTTTCTGATTCAAGACGGCCGACGCCCCCGAATGGGCACGCGCCGCCAATTGCGGAGTATAGAACGATGGCTTTGCTATCCTTCGAACGTAAGTATCGCGTCCGCGGAGGGACGCTGATCGGCGGCGATCTGTTCGACTTTTGGGTCGGCCCTTTCTACGTGGGCTTTTTCGGGGTCACGACCGCCTTTTTCGCCCTGCTGGGCACCGTGCTGATCTTTTGGGGTGCGTCGCAACAGGGCACGTTCAATCCCTGGCTCATCAACATCGCACCACCGGACCTGAGCTATGGTCTGGGGCTGGCACCGCTGCTCGAAGGCGGGCTGTGGCAGGTGATCACCATCTGCGCCACGGGCGCGTTCATCAGTTGGGCCCTGCGCGAGGTCGAGATCTGCCGCAAGCTCGGGATGGGCTATCACGTGCCCATCGGGTTCAGCTTTGCGATCCTGGCCTATGTGACACTCGTCATTTTCCGCCCGCTGCTGATGGGGGCATGGGGGCACGGGTTCCCGTACGGGATTTTCAGCCATCTCGATTGGGTCAGCAACACGGGCTATGCCTACCTGCATTTCCACTACAACCCGGCGCACATGCTGGCCGTCACGCTGTTCTTCACGACGACACTGGCGTTGGCCCTGCACGGGGCGCTGATCCTGTCGGCCGCCAATCCCGAAAAGGGGTCCGAGGCGCTGACACCGGATCACGAGGACACGTTCTTTCGCGATTTCATCGGGTACTCCATCGGCACGCTCGGCATTCACCGCCTCGGCTTCCTGCTGGCCATCAATGCGGTGTTTTTCAGCGCTGTATGCATCATCATCTCCGGCCCCGTCTGGACGGCGGGCTGGCCTGAATGGTGGAACTGGTGGCTGAACATGCCGATCTGGGGCGCGGACCCGCTGCCTGTCTATCAAGCCGGCTTCGGAGGGTAAGGTCATGGGTATCAAAGCTGAATATCAGAACATCTTTACCCAGGTGCAGGTCCAGGGCACCCCGGAATGGGGCATGGACGACAACGGCACGATGCTCGAAGAGCGCCTCGGCACCCCGTGGTTTTCCAAACTGGCTGGCATCTTCGGCAACGCGCAGATCGGACCCATCTATCTGGGATGGACCGGCATGGTGTCCCTGGCCACGGGCCTGATCTGGTTCGTGATGGTGGGCATCAGCATGCTGTCACAGGTCGGCTACAGCTTTCCCGAGCTGCTCCGGCAACTCTTTTGGCTGGCGCTGGAACCGCCAAGCCCCGAATACGGCCTGAGCATCCCGCCCCTGAACGAGGGCGGCTGGTACATCATCGCGTCGTTCTTTCTGCTGGTGTCGGTGATGACGTGGCTGTTGCGCAGCTACCTGCTGGCGCAGCAACACAAGATGGGCAAACACGTGTTCTGGGCCTTTGCCAGCGCCGTGTGGCTGTTCCTCGTGCTGGGTCTCTTCCGTCCGATCCTCATGGGGTCGTGGTCCGAGGCGGTGCCCTACGGCATCTTCCCGCACCTCGACTGGACCACGGCGTTTTCGATCCGCTACGGCAACCTCTACTACAACCCGTTCCACGCGCTGAGCATCGTGTTCCTCTATGGTTCGGTCCTGCTGTTCTGCATGCATGGCGCGACCATTCTCGCGGTGACCCGCTATGGCGGCGACCGCGAACTGGAGCAGATCTATGACCGCGGCACGGCCACCGAACGGGCAGCCCTGTTCTGGCGCTGGACCATGGGGTTCAACGCGACAATGGAGGGGATTCACCGCTGGGCCTGGTGGTTTGCGGTGCTGACCCCGATCACGGGCGGCATCGGCATTCTGCTCACGGGGACGGTTGTCGACAACTGGTTCATCTGGGCGCAAGAGCACAACTTTGCCCCGATGTATGACGGCGCCTTTGGCTACGAAGATTATGGCTCGTACGAAGCCTTCATCGGGAAGGAGAACTGATCATGCTACCCAAGTGGTTTGACTCATGGAACAAAGCCAACCCGACCAACATCTTTGGCCCTGCCATTCTGGTGGGGGCCATCGGTGGGGCGCTCTTTGTCGCGATCCTGCTGGTCACCTGGGGCAACCCGGCGCAAACGGCCAGCATGCAGACGGGCCCGCGGGGCACAGGCATGTCCGTGCCCGAATACAACGTGGCACGTCTCGCCCCTGATCCCACGATCGAGGGGTATTACACCGAAGAACCCTATGTTCCCGAAGGCGGTGAGCCGCTGGCCAAGGACATCTACGAGAATGTTCAGGTGCTGGGTGACTTGACCGAGGACAACTTCAACCGCGTGATGCTGGCCATGACGCAGTGGGTGTCGCCGGAACAGGGCTGCGCCTATTGCCACGGCGATGTCGACATCGAGGAATACGGCGCGGACAACCTGTACACCAAGGTTGTCAGTCGCCGGATGATCCAGATGACCCAGAATATCAACGAGAACTGGGACAGCCATGTGAATGCGGTCGCCGAAGTTGGGGTCAACTGCTACACCTGCCACCGGGGGCAGAACGTACCCAGCGACATCTGGTTCAACGTGACGCCGGTCAACCAGTCGGTTGGCGGGTGGGCCGCGGTGCAGAACCGGGCGACATCCATGTCCTCTTCGACGTCACTGCCGGCCTCGGCGCTGGAGGTCTATCTGACCGACTATGACAGCCTCGTGAATGTGCACGATCTGGAAAGCCGCGTGGCGGGCGTGCCGGGCCTGACCGAGGATGTGGCCACCATCCAGAAGACCGAGATGACCTATTCGCTGATGAACTACTTTGCCAACTCGCTCGGCGTGAACTGTGTCTTCTGTCACAACAGCCGCGCGTTCTACGAGCCTGCGGAATACACCCCGCAATGGGGCATCGCGCAGTTGGGTCGCCAGATGGTGATCGAGATGAACCAGGAATACCTGATCCCGCTCAAGGACACGTATCCCGAAAATCGTCTTGGCCCGATCTATGCCGATGCGCCCAAGGCGGCGTGCCGGACCTGCCACAAAGGCTATCAGCGGCCCTTGCAGGGTATGAATGTAACGGATGACTGGCCCGAGTTGGTGACAACCGAGGCCCCGGTCTACGAGTGATGTGGCGGGGCGGCTCCCCCGCCCCGTGACGCCAGGCGCGGACCATCGGCTTCCTTGGTCCGGGCGCGGGGTCCCCTGACCCCGGTTCCCTTCCTGTTGGCTACAGGAACCTGGCGTCGTGCTTGTTTTTACAGGCACGACGCCTTTTTCGCCCGACACAGCCGCAGGCAAGGCGGCAGGGCGGTGAAAAGAAAGGACGTGCGCAGATGACAAACCCTGTTTCGAAATCCCCCATACTGGACCGTGTGGCAGGCCCGCAGGACCTCAAGCAGTTGAGCGACGCGGACCTTGGCGCCCTCGCCAATGAGTTGCGGCAGGATGTGATTGACGCGGTGTCCAGAACCGGCGGTCATCTGGGGTCTTCGCTGGGTGTGGTAGAGTTGACGGTGGGCATTCACGCCGTCTTTGACACGCCGCGCGACAAGGTGATCTGGGACGTGGGCCATCAGTGCTATCCGCACAAGATCCTCACCGGACGGCGCCACCGCATGAACACCCTGCGCCAGAAGGACGGGCTGAGCGGGTTCACCAAACGGTCGGAGAGCGAATATGACCCGTTTGGCGCCGCGCACTCGTCGACGTCCATTTCTGCCGCCTTGGGTTTCACTGTAGGACGTGACATGGGGATGCCGACCGGTGATGCGATTGCAGTGATCGGCGACGGGTCGATCAGTGCGGGCATGGCTTACGAAGCGCTCAACAACGCAGGCCACGAAGGCCGCCGCCTGTTCGTGATCCTGAATGACAACGAGATGAGCATTGCCCCGCCCACCGGCGCGATGAGCACCTACCTGTCGAACCTCAGCCGCAATTCGCCCCTCGCCCCGCTTCACGCCATCGCCGAAGGGATGGAGGCCGCGCTGCCGAAACCGATGCGCGATGGCGCGCGTCGCGCCCGCGAGATGGTCACGGGCGTGGAAAGCAAGGGTACGTTTTTCGAGGAACTGGGCTTTGACTATATCGGCCCCATCGATGGCCATGACATGACGCAGGTGCTGAACGTCCTGCGTGCTGCACGTACGCGTGCGAATGGACCGGTCCTGATCCACGCCTGTACCGTCAAGGGCAAGGGCTATGCGCCCGCAGAAGGCTCCGCCGACAAGTATCACGGCGTGTCCAAGTTCGACGTGGAAACCGGCGAGCAATCCAAGGGCAAGAGCAACGCGCCTTCGTACACATCCGTCTTCGGGGCCACACTTACCGACCTCGCCGCCCAGGACCCGGGCATTGTCGCTGTTACCGCCGCGATGCCGTCCGGCACGGGCGTGAACAAGATGCAGGACCGCTTCCCGGGCCGTGTCTTTGATGTCGGCATTGCCGAACAACATGCGGTCACCTTCGCCGCGGGGATGGCGGCAAGCGGGCTCAAGCCGTTCTGCGCGATCTACTCGACCTTCCTGCAACGGGGCTATGACCAGGTGGTGCATGATGTGGCACTGCAAGGGCTGCCGGTGCGCTTTGCCCTCGACCGTGCCGGCCTTGTCGGCGCGGATGGTGCGACACATGCCGGTGCTTTCGACATCGGCTATCTCGCGGCCTTGCCGGGGATGGTGGTCATGGCCGCCTCGGACGAGGCGGAACTGGTTCACATGGTCACCACAGCCGCAGCACATGACAGCGGGCCAATTGCGTTCCGCTATCCGCGTGGCAATGGTCGGGGCGTTGAAATTCCGGAACAGGGCGAGGTGCTGGAAATCGGCAAAGGCCGCATGATCCAGGACGGGCGCGATGTGGCGCTTTTGTCTCTTGGCGCCATGCTCGACGACTGCGAACGCGCCGCTGCACAACTGGAAGCCGAAGGGGTGTCGGTGAGCATCGCGGATGCACGATTTGCCAAGCCTCTGGATATGGAGATGATCCGCGATCTGGCATCGCGCCATGCGCTGCTGGTGACGGTTGAACAGGGTGCCATGGGTGGGTTTGGCGCTATGGTGCTTCAGGCCATGGCCAGCGAAGGCCTGCTGGATCAGGGCCTCAAGGTCCGGACGCTGTGCCTGCCGGACCGGTTCATTGATCAGGCGAGCCCGGATGAGATGTACGCATCAGCCGGTATGGACGCTGACGGCATCGTGGCCATCGTGCGAGAAGCCATAGGCACGGCGACAACCAACGTCGTTGATCTGATCGCCGGGGAATAGACGGGCGGCGTCAGCCCGCGCCGTTCAGTTGGTGCCACGTGGGCAAGATGTCACCCGGCGCAGGTGTCGCAGCGTGAACGCCACGTGCAATGGCACGCGCCAGACAGATCGACGCCGCGTGCCCGATCAGGCTCAGGTCAGACGGACCGCGCAATGGCGTTGCCCCTGTGGACGCGGCGAACACTAGATCGCCGTCGCTTGGGGAATGGGCCGGAATGCAGGCCCGGGCAATGCCATCATGGGCGGCAATGGCCACCCGCTGGCATTGCGCCTTGTCCAATGCGGCATCCGTGGCCACGATGGCGATGGTCGTGTTGGCGTGTTCCATCATCGCCGTCACCTTGCGCTTGTCGAAGTCGCGCCCCAACCCGCTGGCCGGGTCCGGTCCGAGGCCGCCAAACTCGCCCCCAATCTCAAACGGTGCGGCCCAGAAATGCCGGTCGCCCGGTGTCGTCACGCTCCCCATCGGATTGGCGGCGACCAAAGCACCAACCGTAACACCGCTCGCGAGGGTCAGCGACGCCGTGCCGAGCCCGCCCTTCATCGCGGCGGTCGTGGCACCCGTGCCCGCGCCAACGCTTCCCAACCCGGTGTGGGTCGTTGCGGCCTCAAACGCGGCGCGGCCAAGGGCGGGATAGGGATTGTCCGTCCAGCCGTGATCCCCCCCGGCCAGGAGATCGAACAGGATGGCGCCCGGAACAATCGGAACAATCGCCGACCCGACGCGGTAGCCGCGTCCCGCCGCCCGCAACCCCGCCACCACACCGCTGCAGGCATCGAGCCCGTATGCCGACCCACCAGACAGAACGAGCGCATCCACTTGCGCAACCGATTTGTCAGGTGACAACAGGTCCGTCTCGCGCGTGCCCGGTGCGCCGCCCATGACGTGAACGGATGCGGTGAACGGGGCGTCTGCCGTCAGCACCGTGACGCCGGATTTCAGGGCCGCGTCCTGGGCGTTGCCAACCCTGAGCCCGTCAATGTCGGTGATTGCGTTTTGCGGGCCCGGGGTCATATGCGCGGTTTCGGTGCGGCGGTGGCCGCATCTCCGGTGTTCGGTTCGCCCTTGGGCTCGATGAGCAGCACCTTGCACTCGGCGTCCGCACGGGGGCGATGGGTCACACCTTTGGGCACGACAAACAGCTCACCCGTGCGCACCGCGTGGCTCGTGTCCTCAAGGTCCATGATCATCTCGCCCTCAAGCACGAGAAAGAAATCGTCCGTATCCTCGTGCAGGTGAAACGGGAATTCGCCCTGGAACTTCACAACCATCACGTCGTTTCCGTTGTAGTCCGCGATGACGTGCGGATCCCAGTGGGTGTTGAAAAGGCTCAGCTTTTCCGCGAGGTTCACGGGCTTCATATGCAACGTCCTCCGTCGATTTCGAGCGCCACGCCGGTGATCATCGATGCCGCGTCCGAGCACAGGAACGCGGCCGCTGCGCCCATGTCCTGCGGGGTGGAAAACCGGCCCAACGGGATTGTGGCCAGAAACTTGGCGCGCATCTCGGGCGTATCCTCGCCCATGAAGCTCTTGAGCAACGGCGTTTCCCCGGCAACCGGGTTCAAGGCATTCACGCGCACGCCAAAGGGGGCAAGTTCGACAGCCATGGCCTTGGTCGCGGTGATCATCCAGCCCTTCGAGGCATTGTACCAGTTGAGGTTCGGACGGGGCGAGACGCCGGCGGTCGACGCGATGTTGAGGATTGCGCCGCTCTTGCGCGCCTTGAAATGTGGCACGAGGCTGCGCGCGGTGAGATAGACGGACTTGGCGTTCACGGCCAGCACCCGGTCAAAGTCCTCTTCGGTCACGTATTCCATGGCTTGCGGCAGGTGCGTGATGCCTGCGTTGTTCACGAGGATGTCGATATGGCCAAAGGCCGCGAGGCCAGCCTCCGCCATCGCCTGCACCGATGCGCCATCAGCAACATCAACGGTACAAGGCGTTCCGCCAATGTCCGACGCAACCTCCTGCGCGCCTTGCGTGTTCATGTCTGCCACCAGAACACGCGCGCCTTCGGCGGCCAAGGCACGGGCGATACCCGCGCCAAAGCCGGATGCCGCCCCCGTGACGATGGCGGTTTTGCCGTCAAGTTGCATAGGGCACCTCCTTGAGAAATTCACGGATCAGATGCAGCACCGTCGCGGGCTTGTCGGTATCCATCATGTGTGCGGCCCCATTGATGAGATGGTATTCGGCGTTTGGCAAAGCATCCGCAAGCCGTTCGCCGAAAGGGGGCGGCATGATCGGATCCTTGTCGCCAGACAGGACGAGCGCCGGGCAATGCACCTGCCCGAGCGCTGTGTGAAAGTCGAATGTGCCCTGTTCATTGGCGGGCCCGTTGTAGTGCATGGCAACCGGGTTCTTGATGATCATCCGCTGTATCATGTGGCGGTCGGGCAAAGTGAGGGAATAGAGCGGCAGACAGACATCAAAGTAGTTTTGCCGCCCCTCCGGCGTGGGGTCTGACCAGTAGGCGCGCGCAACGCGGCCCGCCGTCTCGCCGCCTTGCCTTTCAAATGCGGCGTAAATCGCTTCGAAATCCGTGCGCGCGGTTGTGGCCTGCAGGATCAACCCGCCCAGATGATCGGGGTTCTGTGTGGCATAGGCCTGCGCCACCACGCCACCAAAAGACGCGCCAAAGACGATGGGTTTTTGCAGGCCCAGCACGTCGCAAAGCGCGCGCACGTCGTCACCCCATTGCGCCAAGGTCCAGTCTGCCGGGTCGCCATCATCGGACCGCCCGTTGCCCCGGTGATCCACGTACACGACCTGCGCTATATCGCTGATCTGGCTCATCAGGGGGCGCAGGATCGAATGATCGGCACCGGGTCCGCCGTGCAGGGCGACGACAGTGTGGCGCTGCCGCATGAATGGGCCGTCCGGCACCAGCTTGGGGCCCTCGATATCCACAAAAAGCCGGACGCCATTCACCGCGATCCGCATCAGTAGGTGGCCCGTCCGCCCGACTGGTCAAAGCAGAATCCGGTTGTAAAGCTCGCCTCGTCCGAGGCCAGCCAGCAGGCCATGGCGGTGATTTCCGCAATGGTGCCAAAGCGGCCCATGGGGATCTTGGATTGCATGAAGTCGATATGCTCTTGCGTCATCTGATCAAAGATCGCGGTGCGCACAGCGGCAGGTGCAATGGCGTTGGCGGTCACGCCCGTGGTGGCCAGTTCCTTGCCCAGCGACTTGATCAGGCCGATCACACCCGCCTTCGAGGCGGAATAGGCAGGCGCGTTCGGGTTCCCGTCCTTGCCCGCGATCGAGGCGATCGTGACGATCCGGCCCCAACCCTTGTCCTTCATCAACGGCGCAGCGGCCCGGCAGCAATAAAACACCGCGTGCAGGTTCAGGGTATGCACCGACAGCCAGTCATCGACGCTGTAATCCCACGTGGTCGCGTTCGGGCCGGTGATCCCGGCCGAGCAAACGAGGATATCCGGGTTGGCTTCCGTCATCGCCCAGGACACGGCATCCGGGTCGGTCACGTCGATTTGCCGGGTGGTCACCCGATCCTGTTCCACGTGGGCGAGCGCACTGCCGTTGATGTCCCAGACCTCGACGGTCGCCCCTTCGGCGGCGAGGCGGCTGGCAATCCCTTCCCCAAGGCCCGACGCGCCGCCTGTCACAACGCAATGGCGCCCCTGAAATCTGTTCTCGTACATCCGTGCCCCCCCCCGCTGTCGCAACACAATTTGCGTCGGTGCGCGCGGGGCCGCAACGGTTTTCGTGGGCCAAAATGCCGGGCGGCTCTCGTACCTTTGGGCCCGGCGTCTATATTTGCGCCCATGCAGCGCCCGCTTTTCATCGGATCGGACATCTATCGCGGCTCGTCCTATGGCGCCTGGCATCCGTTGCGCGTGCCGCGCGTGTCCACCGTGATGGACCTGTCCCGTGCAATGGGGTGGCTGCCGCCTGACGTGTATGTGCCCAGCCCGCGGGTCAAACCGCAGACTCTGACCCTTTGGCACACGCCGGACTACGTCGCGGCGCTGCACGCTGCCGAGGCGGCACAGGCCGTGTCGGAGGATGTGCGCGAACGCCACGCCATTGGCACGCCGTCCAACCCGGTCTTCCCCGAGATGTACCGGCGCCCGGCGACGGCGGCGGGCGGGTCCCTGTTGGCAGGGGAGTTGCTGGCGGAAGGCGGCATTGTCTACCACCCGGCAGGTGGCACGCATCACGGAATGCCCGACCGCGCGGGCGGGTTCTGTTACCTCAACGACCCGGTTCTGGCGATCCTGTCGCTGCGCCGCAACGGGGCGGTGCGTTTGGCTTACATAGATATCGACGCGCATCATCCGGACGGGGTCGAGCACGCCTTTGGCGACGATCCGGATGTTCTGATGATCTCGGTGCACGAGGACGGCTTGTGGCCGCGCACGGGCGCGCTCGGGATCACCGGGCACGAGACGACATTCAATCTGCCGGTGCCGCGTGGGCTGCATGATGATGAGATGGCCTTGATCGCTGATGCGCTGATTCTGCCACAAGTCCAGCGCTTTGCACCGGATGCGATTGTCCTGCAATGCGGCGCGGACGGGGTCGAGGAAGACCCGCAGGCGCATCTTTCGCTGTCCAATCAGGCGCATTGGGCGATCTTGCGTGGGCTGATGGGTCTGGCACCACGCTATCTGGTGCTGGGTGGTGGCGGGTACAATCCGTGGTCTGTCGGACGGCTCTGGACCGGCGTCTGGGGGATGCTCAACGGGTTCGATGTGCCCGACAGGCTGGGCGCTGCCCCGGAGGCGGTGTTGCGAGACCTGCGCTTTGACGGCAATCGACGCGGGCGCAACCCGCCGGAGCATTGGTTCACCACGCTCGCCGATACACCGCGCAATGGCGCCATTCGGTCAGAAATCCGGGAACGCCTCGCACAACTGGGCGCGTGACTGTGCGTCTCGCCAACCTACGACCGGTGGTACAACAGGGACGCGCCTGATATGGGCCTGCGCAACGACGACGACAGCGAAAGGCCAGCCCATGAGCGCCACCGCACGCAAATCCGCGCCGATGCCTGACGACATACGGGCCATGAAAGGCGGCACGCCCATCGTGAGCCTCACAGCCTACACCACGCCCATGGCGCAGATGATGGACGCCCATTGTGATTTTGTCCTCGTGGGGGACAGTGTCGGCATGGTTCTGCATGGGTTGCCGTCGACGCTGGGTGTGACCATGGA
The DNA here is from genome assembly GCA_964603315.1 of uncultured Rhodobacterales bacterium. Lineage (GTDB taxonomy): Bacteria > Pseudomonadota > Alphaproteobacteria > Rhodobacterales > Rhodobacteraceae > Tateyamaria. The sequence continues at coordinate 31,515 of CAZRUV010000004.1, read as the reverse complement.
CATGATGATCATGCACGGGCGCGCCGTGGGGCGCGGTCTGACATCCGCGATGATGGTCGTGGACATGCCCTTTGGCAGCTACGAGGAAAGCCCGGCGCAGGCGTTCCGTAACGCTGCCCGCATCATGGCAAAAACCGGGGCGGCAGCGGTCAAACTCGAAGGCGGCCAGCACATGGCCGAGACCATCGCCTTTCTCGTTGCGCGGGGGGTGCCGGTGATGGCGCATGTCGGGCTGACACCGCAATCCATCAACACGCTTGGCGGATACAAGGTGCAGGGGCGCGGCGACGCAGGGGCGGGCCTGATGGCAGATGCGCAGGCCGTGGCGGCAGCAGGCGCGTTCGCGGTCGTGCTGGAAAAAGTGCCCGCCACCCTGGCGGATGAAATTACGGCGGCCATCGACATCCCGACCATCGGGATTGGCGCGTCAGCGGGCTGCGACGGGCAAATTCTGGTTCTGGACGACATGCTGGGGCTCTTCACGGCGTTCAAGGCAAAGTTCGTGAAGCGCTATGCCGAATTGGGCGCGGATGGCGAGGCGGCGATTGCGGCCTACGCTGCGGACGTGCGCGCCCGGGCCTTTCCCGGACCTGAACATGTCTTTGGCGACGTGGCCCCGAAATGACGGCCCCCATTGTTCGCACCCGCGATGATCTGCGCGCGATGACACGTGGCTGGCGGCAGGCGGGCGAAACCATTGGTGTTGTCCCCACCATGGGCGCGCTGCATGACGGCCACCTCAGCCTCGTGGCGCGCGCCAAGGACATGTCGGACCGGGTGATCGTCACGATCTTTGTGAACCCCAAGCAGTTCAACAACCCCGAAGACCTCGCGAATTACCCGCGCACGGAACACGAGGATGCGCGCAAGCTGGAACGGTTTGCCGTGGATGCGATCTATGTGCCGGACGGCGCGCAGATGTACCCGGATGGGTTTGCAACCACCGTGAGCGTCGATGGATTGACGGACGTACTCTGTGGCGCGCACCGGCCGGGGCATTTTGATGGCGTGGCCACAGTGGTGACCAAGCTCTTTACCCAAACGTCGGCCGATCTGGCGTTCTTTGGCGAAAAGGATTTTCAGCAATTGCAGGTGGTGCGGCGGATGTCGTGCGACCTTGATCTGGGGGTCGAGGTGGTGGGCTGCCCCACGATCCGCGAGATCGACGGGCTCGCCATGTCGTCGCGCAACCTGCTCCTGTCCGATCAGGCGCGCAGTCGAGCCTCCGCGCTTCATGAAGTGATGGAAGAGATGGCCGAGGCGCTTTCGGATGGCGCAGAGATCAGCCGCCTCTTGCCGGACGCCCGAGCACGGTTAGCAGCGGCAGGCTTTGGTGATATCGACTACCTGGAGATGCGCACAAATGACACGCTGGCCCTGATCGAACGGGCGGAGGAACCGGCACGCCTGTTCGCGGCGGCTTGGATGGCAGGTGTGCGGCTGATCGACAATATCGACGTGACGCCCAAGCGCTAAGGCAGCAGCAACCGTTCAAGCGCGGCGCCCATGACCTTGGCGCTGTCGAGCATGTCCGTGATGCCCACCCACTCATCGGGCTTGTGTGCCAGCTCCAACTCGCCGGGCCCGTAGGCGATGCAGTTGCGCAGCTTGCCGATGCGGTCGATGTGTTTCTGATCGTAAGATCCGGGCGAGGCCACATAGGTGGGCTCAATGCCCAGAACATCGACAACAGCGGCGTGCACGGTTTCCACCACTGGCGCAGTCCTGTCGGTCATCGAGGGAAGCACCACGTTCAACTCGCGCAATTCGTAGTCAAATCGGTCGCGTGACGCCCGAAGTCCTTCGAGCAAGGACACGACTTCGCCGCGCACCGCGTCGAGCGGTTCTTCGATCAGAAAGCGGCGGTCAATCACGATGCGGCAACTGTCAGGCACACAATGGGTGGGCAGGCCGTCGTAGTCCGGGGCCTGCTCGGGCTGACCGCCGTGAATGGCGTTGATATTCATTGTGGACTGGCGCGCGCCATCTGGCACGACCGGCATCTCGGTCCGGCGCCGGGCCATTGCCGGAAAGAGGTCGTCTTCGAACGCTTGCAAAACGGCACCCATATGGCGCACGGCACAGTCGCCGAGAAAAGGCATTGAGCCGTGCGCAATCTCGCCCTTGGTCTCAATCTCGGCCCACCAGCCGCCCCGGTGGCCAAGGCAGATCCGGTCCTTGTTCAGCGGTTCGGGGATGATGACGTGCTGCACGCGCTTGGGGTCGAAATAGCCCTGCTCGGCCAGATAGGCGACGCCGCCATATCCCCCGGATTCCTCATCCGCCGTGGCGCTGATTTCGATGGCGCCTGCATAGTCCGGGTGTTCCGCGACAAAGGCCTCGGCTGCCACAATGGCGGAGGCAAGACCGCCCTTCATGTCGCAGGCACCGCGACCGTAAATGCGGTCATCCTCGATCTCGCCGCCAAACGGGCTGCGGGTCCAGCCCAGCCCGACATCCACCACATCATGATGCCCGTTGAAGTGCACGCAGTCGCCCGCGTGTTTGCCCTCGTGTCGAGCCACCAGATTCCACCGGGGATATGTGTCGCTGTCGCCGGGTGTGCCGGTTGCGCGGATCAGCTCCACCTCGAACCCGGCAGAGCCAAGGCGCCGCGACAGGAGGTTGCAGATCTCCCGATAGTTCAAACCGGGCGGGTTCAACGTCGGGATGCGGATCATGTCCTGCGTGAGCGCGATCAGGTCATCGCGCGCATCGTCAATGCGGGTGCCGAGGGTCATGGCGCGAGTGTCGAGCGTCCCGCCGTGATTGGCAAGAGCCAGCGCGCCGGCGAACCGGCCCGCGCGAGCGTCAGAGCTTGCCCAGTGGCACTTTCAACGCCATGTCGCCCTGTTCATCCCGCGGCACCTCGCCCGCCCGCATGTTCACCTGCAGCGCGGGGATGATCAGATTGGGCATGGAGAGTTGGGCGTCGCGTTCGGTGCGAAACTTGATGAACTCCTCGCGCGTCTTGCCTTCGCCGACGTGGATGTTGCGTGCGCGTTGTTCCGCGACCGTCGTCTCCCAGGCGATGGCGCGACCGCCGGGGCCGTAATCATGGCAGATGAACAGACGTGTCGTTTCCGGCAAGGCCAGCACGCGCTGAATGCTGTCGTAAAGCTCGCCCGCGTCGCCGCCCGGAAAGTCACACCGGGCCGAGCCGCCATCGGGCATGAAAAGCGTATCCCCGACAAAAGCCGCATCGCCCATCACATGCACCATGCAGGCGGGTGTGTGGCCGGGCGTGTGCATCGCATAGCATTTCAATGCGCCAACCATGTAGGTGTCATTGTCTTCGAACAGGGCGTCGAACTGCGAGCCGTCACGCTGAAACTCTGTCCCTTCGTTAAAGACCTTTCCGAACGTGTCCTGAACCTCGGTGATCTTGGCCCCGATACCGATTTTGCCGCCCAGTGCCTGCTGGATATACGGCGCGCCGCTCAAATGATCTGCGTGAACATGCGTTTCGATGATCCATTCGAGCCGCAGGCCGTGGCCCCGGATATGGGCGATCATCGCATCCGCGCCGTCAAAGTTCAGCGCGCCCGCAGCATAGTCGATGTCCATCACGGCATCGATGACCGCGCAGGCAGGCCCGTCAGGTTCCTGCACCACGTAGGAAATCGTGTTTGACCGTGCATCGAAGAAGGGCGTGACAATCGGCTTTTGTATCGCATCAGGTGTCATGACGAGCCTCCGGCGCTGATTTGCGGAATGTCTGCAAAGAGTGCCAGCCAAGCGCCTGACTGGCAAGTCAGGCGTTCGGCCCGTTCTCTTCGTATCCGACGCGGCCGACGCTCGTGTAGGCAACGAAGCCTGCGCGTTTTGCGTCCTTGACCGAGTAGATGTTGCGCAGGTCGGCCAGTCGCGGGACGGCCATGCGGCGGGCGAGTTTCTTGAGGTCCAGTGCGCGGAACTCGTTCCATTCGGTCAGGATCACCAGCAATTCGGCATTCTGGACGGCTTTCGATGCATCCTCGACCCATTGCACACCGGGCAGCAGCGCTTCTCCCTCGCGCTGGCCTTGCGGGTCGACGACGCGCACCTTGGCGCCCGCACCGATCAGCGCGGGTACAATCGTCAGACTGGGCGCGTCGCGCATATCGTCCGTGTTGGGCTTGAAGGTCACGCCAAGCACAGCCACCGTCTTGCCCGCAAGCTGGCCGTCGCAAAGATCAAAGATCTTGTCGATCATGCGCCGCCGGGTCTCATCATTGACCTTGATGACCGTTTCGGTGATCTGCATGGGCACCGCGTGATCCTGCCCGATGCGCGCCAGGGCCATGGTATCCTTGGGGAAACAGGATCCGCCATAGCCGGGCCCCGCGTGCAGGAACTTGTTGCCGATGCGTCCGTCAAGGCCCATGCCCTTGGAGACCTGCTTGATATCCGCACCTGTCCGCTCGCACAGCGCGGCAATTTCGTTGATGAAGGTGATCTTGGTCGCGAGGAACGCATTGGCGGCGTATTTGATCATCTCGGCGCTTTCCAGATCGGTGGTCACGATCGGGAAGTCGCGCAGAAACAACGGGCGGTAGATATCGGCCATCACCTCCGCTGCGCGTTCGGATTGCACACCGACGACCACGCGGTCCGGTTTCATGAAGTCGTCAATGGCAGCGCCTTCGCGCAGGAATTCGGGGTTCGATGCGACATCAAAGTCCAGTTCGGGGTTGGCTTTGCGTACCACTTGTTTGACTTGCCGGTTGGTGCCGACAGGGACGGTCGATTTCGTGACGATCACCACATAGTCCCGGGCCAGGGCCGCGATTTCTTCGGCGGCGGCCATGACAAAGGTCAGGTCAGCGTGCCCATCCCCGCGCCGCGTGGGCGTGCCAACGGCAATGAACACCGCGTCGGCACCATCAATCGCCTCGGCCAGATCAAGTGTGAAAGACAGGCGCCCGGCCTCGACATTCCGGGCCATCAGCGCATCCAGCCCCGGCTCGTAAATCGGCACTTCACCGGCGTTCAGCTTGTCGATCTTGCCCGGGTCCTTGTCGACGCAGACCACATCATGACCAAAGTCGGAGAAACACACACCCGAAACGAGGCCGACATAGCCCGTCCCAATCATCGCAATCTTCATAGCCTGCCCGCTGCCTTTGCCATCGGTTGACCGTGTGGTAGTGCGCGGCCTCCGCACCCGTCAAGGCAAGAGGCCGCACATGGCTTAGCTCGGGTTAAGGTGCGCGCATTCCGGCACAGGTGTCACAACCCGGCCCGTGTCGAGATGGCTGAGCAGATTGTCGACCACCAGATTGCCCATGGCGGCGCGTGTCTCGTGTGTGGCGCTGCCCACATGGGGCAACAGCACGACATTTGACATGGTCTTGAGGGCGTCGGGAATTTTCGGCTCTTCCTCGAACACATCGAGCGCCGCAAATCCCAGCCGCCCGTCCTGAAGCGCGCTGACAAGCGCACTCTCGTCCACAACGGACCCGCGCGAGACATTGATCAACAGCCCGTCGGGCCCCAGTGCATTCAGCACGTCCGTATTCACGAGGTGGCGCGTGGCAGCCCCGCCCGGTGTGATGCAGATGATGACCTCCACCGCCGCAGCCATGTCCACGAGGTTGGCGTGATATGTATAGGGTACGTCCTTGGGGCTGCGCGTGTGGTAGTGGATCTCGGCATCAAATGCCTTGAGCTTGTCCGCGATGGCCTGCCCGATCCGGCCGAGACCAAGGATACCCACACGGCGCCCATCCGCGGAACGCGAGAGCGGTGCGTTGCCGTCCCGTTCCCACGCACCGGACCGGGCGTGCGCCTCGTCACTCAGAAAGTTGCGATAGCTGGTGAGCATCAGCATCAAGGCAGTGCTTGCCACCTCCTGATTCAGAACGTCAGGCGTGTGTGTCACCAGCATTCCGCGCGCGACACATGCGTCGGTGTCGATGGCGTCATAGCCCACACCATAGCTCGCCGCGACCTTTGCATTGGTGCAGGCCGCAAGAACGGGTTCCGGCACGCCGTCATGGCCGTTTGTGACGATGTGCGTGATGGCTTCGGGCGCATAATCGTCGCCCATCTGGTGGATCGTGAAACGCTCTGACAGGCGCAGGCGCATGTCTTCGGTGATGGCACCGATTTGCAAGAGATCAGGCATCCTGTTTCACCTCCTGACGCTGGGTTCCAAGGCCTGCAATGGTCAACTCCATCACGTCGCCCACGGCCAGATAGCGCTGGGGGCGCATCCCGTCGCCCACACCCGGCGGTGTCCCTGTCGAGATCACGTCGCCCGGATGCAAGGTAAACAGCTGGCTGAGATGCGAGATGATCTGCGCGACGGTAAAGATCATCGTGGATGTATTGCCCGTCTGCATCCTGTCACCGTTCAGATCCAGTGACATATCAAGGGTTTGCGGGTCCGGCACCTCGTCCCGCGTCACAAGGTAGGGGCCGGTTGGCCCGAACGTGTCGCAGGATTTCCCCTTGGTCCACTGGCCTGTCAGATTTTGCTGAAACTCGCGCTCTGATACGTCGTTGACGATGCAATAACCTGCGACCGAGTCCAGCGCCTCAGCCTCCGAGACATATTTGGTCTCCTTGCCGATCACCGCGCCCAGTTCGACCTCCCAGTCGGACCGCTTGGAGCCGCGCGGCATGACAACGTCGTCATTCGGGCCGACAATGGCTGAATTCGCCTTGAAGAACAGAATGGGATGCGCGGGGATCGGCAGGCCCTGCTCGGCGGCGTGATCCGAGTAGTTCAGACCGATGCAGAGGAACTTGCCGATATTGCCCACACAGGGGCCAATGCGCGGGTTGCCGTCCACGGCGGGCAGGGTCGCGGGATCAATCGCCCGCAACCGATCAAGGCTCGCATCGTCCAGAACCGCGCCCGTGATGTCGTCCACATGACCGCTGAGGTCACGCAGCATGTCGCCATCCATCATTCCCGGTTTTTCAGCGCCCGGCGCTCCGTAACGTACGAGTTTCATCTGTCCTCTTCAGTGCCCTATCAGTGGTTGTCTCTCGGCATATGCGTGCGCGAAATATCTTTGTAGTTGGTCGCACCGCGCAGGGTCATCCCCTCGTCAAAGCGGCCGACATATTCGCGGAAAATCTCCTGCCACGGGCTTTGGCTTTCGGGGACCGGATAGCCGCCCGCAGCCATGATCGCCTCGGCCCGTGCCTTGAGCACGGCGTCATCCACCAGCATGTCGGCGGTGCACTTGGCCAGATCAATCCGCACGCGGTCACCGTTTTGCAGCAGCGCCAGACCGCCACCATCCGCCGCCTCGGGCGAGGCATTCAGGATAGAAGGCGAGCCGGATGTGCCCGATTGCCGCCCGTCACCGACGCAAGGCAGCGCCTTGATGCCCTTTTTCAGCAGGTAAGACGGTGCGCGCATGTTCACGACCTCGGCGCCGCCGGGATAACCCTTGGGGCCAGCGCCGCGCATGAAAAGGATGCAGTTTTCGTCGATACCTTCGGCCTCGTCGTCGATGCGGTGGTGGAAATCCTCGGGGCCGTCGAACACAACCGCGCGGCCTTCGAAGGCTTCGGGATCGTCGGGGTTCGACAGGTAGCGGTCGCGGAATTCCTCGGAAATCACCGAGGTTTTCATGATCGCGCTGTCAAACAGGTTACCCTTGAGGTTGATGAACCCGGCGCGTTCCTTGAGCGGGGCGGAGACGGGCTTGATCACCTCGGTGTTCTCGCTGCGCACGCCTTCGCAGTTTTCACGCATGGTCTTGCCGTTGGCGGTCATCGCGTCGGGGTGGGGCAAGAGGTCAGCGGCGATCAGTTCGCCGATCACCGCAGGCACACCGCCGGCGTGCTGGTAGTCCTCGCCCAGATACTCACCCGCGGGTTGGAGGTTCACCAGCAGCGGAATGTCATGGCCAAGGTTTTGCCAATCGTCATTGTCCAGCGGCACGCCGAGGTGCCGCGCGATGCCGTTCAGATGGATCGGTGCATTGGTCGATCCGCCAATGGCGGAGTTGATGACGATGGTGTTTTCGAAGGCCTCACGGCTCATGATGTCCGAGGGACGCAGATCTTCCCAGACCATGTCGACGATCCTCCGACCGGTCTCATAGCTGATCTGACTGCGCTCGCGGTAGGGTGCGGGGATCGCGGCCGATCCGGGCAACTGCATGCCCAACGCCTCTGCGAGGCTGTTCATCGTCGTCGCCGTACCCATCGTGTTGCAATAGCCGACGGACGGCGCGGAGGACGCCACGAGTTCCATGAACCCTTCGCCGTCGATCTCGCCGCGCGCCATCATCTCGCGCGCTTGCCAGACGATCGAACCCGAACCGGTGCGTTCTCCGCGGAACCAGCCGTTGAGCATCGGACCGACGGACAAGGCCACCGCGGGGATGTTCACCGTTGCGGCGGCCATGAGCAGGGCGGGCGTGGTCTTGTCACAGCCGATGGTCAGCACAACGCCGTCCAGCGGATAACCGAACAGCGTCTCGACGAGGCTCAGATAAGCAAGGTTCCGGTCGAGCATCGCGGTCGGGCGCTTGCCGGTCTCCTGAATCGGATGGACAGGAATTTCGATACACGTCCCACCGGCGGCAATGATCCCGTCGCGCACCCGCTTGGCCAGTTCGATATGGTGGCGGTTGCAGGGTGACAGGTCGCTGCCGGTTTGCGCGATGCCGATGATCGGCTTGCCGGATTGCAGCTCTTCCCGCGTCAGGCCGTAGTTCAGGTAGCGTTCAAGATAAAGCGCCGTCATTTCCGGGTTGTCCGGGTTCATGAACCACTTGCGCGACCGCAAGTCCTCGATTCCGATTTTCTTGGTCATTGGCCTGACCAGCCTCCGTCGATGATATGTGTGTGTCCTGTGGTAAAGGCGCTTTCGTCGCTGGCAAGGTAGACGACAAGCGCCGCGATCTCTTCGGCCTTGGCGACCCGGCCCATGGGCTGGCGGGCGACGAATTGCGCCATCGCCTCGTCATAACTGCCCAACTCTTCGCCGAGCGCCTTGACGCGGTCATGCCAGCTGGGGCTTTCCACTGTGCCGGGACAGATGCAGTTACAGCGGATGCCCTGTTTGATGTAGTCGGTCGCCACCGATTTCGTGAGCCCGACCACGGCGGCCTTGGTGGTGCCGTAGATGAAACGGTTGGGCGCACCGATGATCGACCCAAGCGCCGATGACATGTTGATGATGGACCCGCCGCCGCGCTCCAGCATGCCGGGCAGCACTGCGCGGATCGACCGGAACATGGATCGCACGTTCAAATCGAACGCAAAATCCCATTCGTCCTCATTCGCCACTTCGATCGTGCCGTGGTGCACAAAGCCCGCGCAGTTAAAGAGGACATCCGGCTGCGCATGCCAAACACCTTTGCGGATGCTGACAGGGTCCATGGCGTCCAGCACGTAGGTTTCGATCCCGGTGCCGCTCAGGCTTTCCAGCGCGTCTTCGTTCACATCCGTTGCAAAGACTTTTGCACCTTCGGCTGCCATGGCCAGGGCCGATGCGCGCCCAATGCCCTGACCTGCGGCTGTGACAAGCGCGCGCTTTCCGTCGAGACGGCCCATGACTTCTCCCCATGCGATATGGTGTTGCGCAGACCCGCGGGCTGCGGTTTGCTGTTAGCGTATGACAAGCGATTGGTGATGACCAGACCGGTCATGACGCTAGGGGAGGTTTGGACATGGCTTTTGAAAAAGTGTCGCTGCTCGGGACGGGGCTGATGGGCCTGCCCATGGCGCGCAACCTTGCGCAAGCGGGCGTGCCGATGACGGTGTGGAACCGCACGGCGGCCAAGGCCAAACCGCTGGAGGCGCATGGCGTCGCGGTTGCCGAAAGCCTGCAGGACGCTGTTGCTGCCGCGGACATCGTGATTTCGATGCTGAGCGACGGGCCAACGGTTCTTGCCGTTGTCGACGACGTGGCGGGCGCATTGAAGCGCGGGGCGTTGTGGATCGACATGTCGTCCACCAAACCCGAAGAGGCGCGGGCACAGGCTGCGGCGCTGGCCAAGGTTGGTGTGAACCATCTGGATGCGCCTGTGTCCGGCGGCACCAAGGGGGCGGAGGCGGCGAGCCTCGCGATCATGGTGGGCGGCGCGATGGCCGATCTGGTGCGCGCACAACCCGTGCTCGAAGCGATGGGCCGACCTGTGCATGTCGGGCCAAGCGGGTCGGGGCAACTGTCCAAACTCTGCAATCAGGCGATTGTCGCCGTGACCATCGGCGCTGTGGCCGAGGCCATGTTGCTGGCGGAAAAGGGCGGCGCCGACCCTGCAGCGCTGCGTGCAGCCCTCAAGGGTGGTTTTGCGGACAGCACGATCCTGCAACAGCATGGCGAGCGCATGACAACCGGCAATTTTGAACCGGGAGGGCTGTCGAAGTTCCAGCTCAAGGACCTCGACAACGTGCTGGTCGAGGCGCGCGCGGCCGGGCTGACGCTTCCCATGGTCGAGGATGTGCGCGACCGGTTTGCCCATTTTGTCGACAACATGGATGGCGCGGACAAGGATCACTCGGGCCTCTATCTCGAACTGTGCCAGCGCAATGAGGTGACATCATGACCCGTGTTCTGATCCTTGGCGGTGGCGGTATGGTCGGTCAGAAACTGGCCGCCAAGCTGGAGAATGAGGGGCTTGCCGGTCACGACGGGGTACAACTGACGCTGCATGATATCGCCTTTCCCCAAGGCGGGGCGGGCCGTGATCGCCGCGTGGGCAATCTGGCCAACCCGGCGGAAGTCGCAGCCCTCGCGGCCGAGCGTTTCGACGTCATCTTTTTCCTCGCGTCCATCGTTTCGGGCGAAGCCGAGGTGGATTTCGACAAGGGATGGCAAACAAACCTTTGGCCGATGTGGGGGTTCCTCGAAGGATTGCGCGCCCAGCACCGGGCAACGGGTGGCGCCTACGTCCCGCGTGTGGTGTTCACGTCGTCCATCGCGGTGTTTGGCGGGCCCTATCCGGACAAGATCGATGACGATTTCCTGCAATCGCCGCAAACCAGCTATGGCGCGCAAAAGGCGGCGTGCGAATTGCTGGTCCAGGACTTTTCGCGCAAGGGGTTCATCGACGGCCTGTCCCTGCGCCTGCCGACGATCTGCGTGCGGCCCGGTAAGGCAAACATGGCGGCGTCGAGCTTTTTCTCTGGCATCATCCGGGAACCCCTGAACGGACAGCGCGCCGTCCTGCCGGTGCCGGATACCGTACGCCACTGGCATGCGTCACCCCGGGCGGCGGCCGGGTTTCTGGCCCATGCGGCGACACTGGACACGGACCTGCTGCAGGGACGGCGCGCGCTGAACCTGCCGGGCCTCAGTTGCACCGTCGCCGAACAGATCGAGGCGCTACGGCAGGCTGCCGGCAATGACGCGGTCGCGCTGATCGACCCGCAACCGGATGCGGACATCGCCAAAATCGTCGAGGGCTGGCCCCGCAACTTTGCGCCCGAACGTGCCAAGCGCCTTGGCTTTGTTGCCGAAAGCAGCTTTGACGAGATCGTCAGGATTTACATGGAAGAGGACATGCCCGCGCGCTGAGCGCTCAGACCAGCGCGGTCAGCGGGGCAGACAGGGTACGGCCCGGTGTCAGGTGGCGCTTGAAATGTTCGAGAATGCGTTGACGCATGGTGTCTTCATCCCCGCTCAGCGCGGCGTCCACGATGGCCTGATGCTCGCGAATGTTGTCGGCGACATGCAGGAAAGTGCGGTCATATTCGGCTTTGATCTGACGATAGCGGTTGTACACCTGCAGGTGCAATTCGACGAGTATGTCTGACCCGCAGGCCGACAAGAGCGTCTGATGAAACTCCAGTTCCGCCTCCATCCAGAGCTCGGCCAGCTCATCCGTCGGCCCCATCGCGGCGATGCGGCTTTCGATATGGCTGAGCTTGTGATGCGCTGCGTTCAGCCGTGATTCCCAGGCCACGCCACCATGGCGCATGGACCGGCACGCGCCTTCGGTTTCCAGCATGATCCGCATCTGCGTGATGTCGTGCTGACGCTCTTGCGAATACTCCGGCATCCGAAAGCCACGCTGTTCCTGAAACTCGACCAGACCCAACGCAGCAAGGCGCAAGAGCGCCTCGCGCACCGTGCTTGCGGAACAGCCATAATCATTGCGCAGCACCTCTGCGCGCAGCTTTTCGCCAAAGGCAAAGTCACCCGAAATCGTTCGTTTTCTGATGTCTTCAAAGACGTCCATGCAGCCCATCACACCCAAGTGCCGGTCTTTCAACGCTGCATTTAAATTTTCGAGATTTCAAGAAAATGTTGAGAATGACGAAAATTTAAAAAAATTCTTGCGTCAGCGTTTCCTTTGCGCCTACGGTTTTTCACGGACCGAAAGAAGGGCGCACTGACGCTTCGGGTCACTGAAAAACTTAGGGAGGACCTAATGAAGACCATATTCAAAGTGGCTGGCGCCGCGGCAATTGCTGCGACGACGGCTTTGACCGCTTCGGCGCAGACAACAAAATTGCGTATCCAGACGCACTACGCACCCGAAACGGTTTCGGGCCAGCTTGCCGCGCAATATGTCGACGACATTCAGACAATGTCCGGCGGCGAGATCCAGGTCGAGATGTTCTACAGCTCGTCCGTCGTGAAGTCGGTTGAGACATTTGATGCCGCTGCAACAGGTATCCTCGATTGCGACATGACCGGCGGTGGCTACCAGACCGGCAAGAACTCGGCGTTCCAGTTCGTGGGCGACATCATGGGCGGCTATGAAACGCCTTACCAGCAGCTGAGCTGGCTGTATTTCGGTGGTGGCAAGGAAGCGGCTGCACCGCTTTACAACAAGTACGGCATGGAGCTGATCGGCTGGTGGGTCTACGGCCAGGAGTCGTTCGCGTCTTCGAAGCCCATCGAGAAAGTCGCCGACTTCAAGGACTGGAAATTCCGGTCGCCCCCCGGCATGCAAACAAAGATCTTTGAAAAGCTGGGCGCCTCGCCCATCGTGATGGACTTCACCGAGATCTTCACCGCGCTGGAAACAGGTATCATCGACGGTGCGGACGCATCGGGCCTCGCCAACAACGTGGGCCTGGGTCTCTATGACATCGTGAAATACGCCAACTTCCCCGGCTTCCACTCGATGCCTTCTGACCACCTGGCGTGCAACAAGGCCGTGTTCGACGCGATGCCCGAAGCACACCAGACCATCATGAAGGTCGCTATGGAAGCGCTGGCTCTGCGTACCGCCCTGACGTTCGAGAAAAAGAACGCCGAAGCGGCCGCGCAACTGCGTGAGCAGGGCGTGACCCTCTCTGCGTGGGCGCCGGAAGAGCTGCAGAAGTTCCGCGATGCGGCACAAGCCACATGGCCCGAGTTTGCCGACACACCGGAAGCCAAGGCTCTGGTTGAGGCGCATCTCAGCTACCTGACCCAACTGGGTCTGGTGTCCAAGTAAGTGATGCCACTGTCAGAGCCCGCCTTTCGCGCGGGCTCTGATCTTTCCCGGCGTCGGGTGCCAACATCCCGGTCCGGACGTTGATTTCTTCGATGGGGGGATAGCCATGCAGGTGCGCTCTGGCACACCGGTCGAGTGGATTGTGCCACTGGCCTTTATCATCTGCGCAGGTTGGGTGGTCTGGCATATGCCAGCCTTTACGCTGGACTTCTATCCGCCGCAGGACCCCTCTCAATTCGACAAGCTCTCGGCACTTTTCAAGCGAAACGACGTGACGCCCGGCATGGGCGGTCTCTTTGGCGGGTTTGCCGACATCGTTGACTGGGCCGCACTGATCGGCATCCCGGCTTTGGCTTATCTGGGCGTGCGCACTGTGCGCCGCGCCGGCATGGAGTTCGAAAGCTGGCGCCCTGCCGACCGGCTTGCCGTTTTCATCGGGCGCGTGACCATGATGCTGATCCTGCTGCTAACGTCGGTGATGCTCTACGAGGTGATCGTACGCTATGTCTTTGAGGCACCGACGCTTTGGGCCAACGAATTGAGCCTGTGGCTGGCTGGCATGGTGTTTCTGTGCGCGGGGCTCTACGCCATGCAACAGCGCAGCCACATCCGCATCGTGCTGCTTTATGATGCCGTGCCGCGCTGGTTGCAGCGCGTGTTCGACTGCATCTCGACCTTCTGCATCGTGCTCTTTGCCTTTTTCCTGGTCTATGGCGGGTATGGCGAGGCCTTTGACAAATTCTACCGGTGGGAGACATTCGGCACCGCCTTTGACCCGCCGATCCCCGCCACGATCAAGCCAATGGTGCTGTTTGTGGTTGGCCTTGTCGCATTGCAAGCCGTCGTCAACCTGATCTCGGACTGGAACAAGCAAGAGGTGCACTACGGTGGCGAAGATCTCGACGACGAAGAGATTGAGCGCATCAAGGCGCAGGTCGGCACCGAGGGCGTCAGCGACATTGACGTGACCGGTCAACACGTGACCACGAAGGACTAAGCTCATGGACGTCGGTACAATTTCACTGGTCCTCATGCTGGGCCTCATCCTGCTCCTCGCGATTGGCATGCCGCTGGGCTTTGCCTCGGCCTTCATGGCTGTCGTGGTCCTGTTCATGAAGTTCGAGCCAGCGGTCCTGATGGACATCACCTTGTGGGGCGAAGGGTTCCTGACCGGGCGACCGGGGTCCGGGCCGCTCAACATCCTGCCGCAACGGATATACGGCGACGTGATGACCAGTTACGTGCTGATCTCGATCCCGCTCTTTATCTTCATGGCGGCGTTGCTGGAACGGTCGGGCATCGCCAAGGACATGTATTCCTCGCTCAATGTCTGGCTGAACCGGACGCGCGGCGGCATTGCCATCGTAACGTCGATCATGGCGGTGATCATGGCGGCGATGTCCGGCATCATCGGCGGCGAAGTCGTACTGCTGGGTCTGATCGCACTGCCGCAGATGCTGCGGCTGGGCTACAACCAGAACCTCGCCATTGGTGTGATCTGCGCGAGTGGCTCGCTTGGCACAATGATCCCGCCCTCCATCGTGCTGATCATCTATGGCCTGATCACCGAAACGTCGATCAAGGCGCTCTTCACCGCGTCTTTCATTCCCGGCTTCATGCTGGCGTCCTTCATCATCATCTACATCATCATCCGCACCCAGTTGCGCCCCGAAGACGCACCGCTGCCCGACCCAGTAGAGGGAGAGCCGCAAGGCCGGGAGAAGACGCTCCTGTTTTTCGCCTTCCTCACGGTGGTGGTCGCGGGCTTTGCCGCAGTGCTCATGGGACGCGCGATGTTCTTCGAGTTTTCGGGATCGAATGCCGCCGCAACCGGCGAACAGGCGCGCTTCGGCACAGCGCCCTTCATCACCTATTTCGGGGTGGCGCTGCTCGTGAGCCTCGGGCTCATCTTTGGCGTCTTTGGCAAGGCGCGCGCCGCGCAAGGCTGGTCGATGGGCAAGGGACTGGTGCCGCCCATCGTTGTGATCGGTGTTGTTATGGGCTCGATCTACGGCGGTATCACCGGCATCACCGAAGCCGCTGCCATGGGCGCGCTGGCCGTCTTTATCATCGCGCTGTTGCGCGGCGAGGCCTCGTTCGAGCTGGTCTGGGACAGCCTGATGCGCACGCTGAAATCCACAGGCACCATCGTCTGGGTGACCATTGGTGCAACGGCACTCGCCGGTGCCTATACCATCGCGGGCGGGCCGACCTATGTGGCGGACTTCATCGTGGGTTCGGAACTGCCGACCATGGCGGTGCTGCTCTTCATGATGCTGATCCTGCTCTTTATGGGTGCGTTCATGGACTGGGTTGGCATCGTGCTGCTGATCATCCCCGTGTTCCTGCCCATCGTGCTGAAGCTGCCCATCGACGAGATCGGCTTGTTCGGCGAATTGAACCCGCGTCACGTGGCAATCTGGTTCGGGGTGGTGTTCACCATGAACATGCAGGTGAGCTTCCTCAGCCCGCCCTTTGGCCCTGCGGCCTTCTACCTCAAGTCGGTGGCCCCGCCGCACATCTCGCTGACGGATATCTTCAAGGGGTTCCTGCCCTTTATCGGTATTCAGCTGATCGCGCTGTCGGTCCTGCTGATCTGGCCGCCGATTGTCTCGATCCTGCTCTAGGGGCTGTTCATGCTGACCCAAGCCCAAGTCGAGACGTTTTTCAGCCGGGGGTATCTGGTCCTTGAGCATGTCTTGCCACGGCAGACCATCGACGCGATCCAGAAGGAATATGTGAACCTGATGCACGGCCTGTATGCAGGCTGGGCAGCCAGGGGGCGCGTGCCGGCCGGTGTGTACAATTTCTGGGATCAGCTCAGCGCATCCTACGCGGCGGGCTGCGATTGGTTCCAGCCGATGGATATCAGCCTGCCGGGTGGTGAGATCGCGCCGGACTGCCCGATGCACTTCGGGCCTGCCGTGTTCGACATGGTTGTGCACGAGCGCTTGCTGAACGTCATTGAGGCGCTGATCGGGCCCGAGATCACGTCCAACCCGATACAGCACGTCCGGATCAAACCACCCGCACCGCAACTGGCCGCGGACGAGGTGCGGGCGCATATCACGTCCACCGACTGGCATCAGGATCGGGGCGTGGGCCTCGAAGCGGCGGATCAGACGAATATGGTCACCGCCTGGGTCGCGATCACAGACGCGACGGTCGAGAATGGATGCCTGCAAGTGGTGCCGGGGATCGACCAGGGGCTCTTGCCGCATTGCCCGCAGGTTCAGACCGCAATTGCGCCGCAGCATCTGGACACGTCAAAGGCCGTGCCTTTGCCGGTTGGTGCAGGCGGCGTCGTTCTGTTCCACCCGCTGGTCCCGCACGCGTCCCTGCCAAACAGATCGGACGGATTTCGCTGGTCTTTCGACCTGCGCTACAACGTGACGGGCCAGAACAGCGGGCGGACGCATTTTCCGGAATTCGTGGCCCGCAGCCGCTCTGCGCCGGAAACGGAATTGCGCGACTGGCGTGTCTGGCGGCAAATGTGGTTCGACGCGCGCGACCGGCTGGCCATGCGGCCGCATATACCAATTCACAGATGGGACGGCGACGCGCCGTATTGCGCATGAGCTTCATTCGTCTTGATCCGACCGATACTGTTGTCACCGCGACCGGACCGCTTGAGGCCGGTGTCGCCATCGAAGAGACGCACACCCGTGCGCTCATCCCCTCGGGTCACAAGATTGCCACCCAAGCCATGGCCAAGGGCGATGTGGTCCGCAAATACGCGCAAGTCATTGGCTATGCCGCAACCGACATCGCGGCGGGTGACCACGTCCACACCCACAACGTCGCATTCCGCAATACCGACGCCGCCTACACGTTCGGCACAAATCTGCGCCCCGCAACACCTGTGACGGGCGACACCTTCATGGGCTACCGGCGCGAGAACGGTGATGTGGGCACGCGCAACTACATTGCCATCGTCACATCCGTGAATTGCTCCGCCACAGCGGCCCGGATGATCGCCGCGCATTTCACGCCCGAGATTATGGCCGCCTACCCGAACGTTGATGGCGTCGTCGCCTTTGTCCATGGGACGGGCTGCGGCATGGGCGGGGATGGTGAGGGGTTCGAGGCGCTGCAACGGGTCATGTGGGGTTATGCCAAACACCCAAACCACGCGGGCGTGTTGATGGTCGGCCTCGGGTGCGAGATGAACCAGATCGACTGGCTACTTGAAGCATATGGCCTCAAACAAGGCCCTTTGTTTCAGACGATGAACATCCAGAACGTGGCAGGCCTGCGGCGCACGGTCGAGGTCGGTATCGAAAAAGTCGCCGCCATGCTGCCGCTCGCCAATGCGCAGGTGCGCACGGCGTGCCCGGCCTCGACGCTGAAGGTCGCCCTGCAATGCGGTGGCTCGGACGCGTGGTCCGGCATTACGGCCAATCCGGCACTTGGCTATGCGACGGACCTGCTTGTGGCGCAGGGCGGGACCGGCGTGCTGGCCGAAACGCCCGAGATTTACGGGGCGGAACACCTGCTTACCGCGCGCGCGGTCGACGAGCCCACGGGACAAAAGCTGGTGGGGCTGATCCGCTGGTGGGAGGATTACACCGCCCGCAACAAGGGGTCGATGGACAACAACCCGAGCCCCGGCAACAAGGCGGGCGGCTTGACCACGATTTTGGAAAAATCCCTTGGCGCTGCGGCCAAGGGTGGCACCACGCCCCTGACCGGCGTCTACAAATACGCGGAGCCCGTGACGAAACCCGGATTCGCCTTCATGGACAGCCCCGGTTATGACCCGGCGTCCGTCACCGGGCAGATTGCAAGTGGTTGTAACCTCGTGTGTTTCACCACCGGACGCGGGTCCGCCTTTGGGTCCAAACCCGCCCCAACGATCAAGCTGGCCACCAACACGGAGATGTATGGCCGCATGATCGACGATATGGACATCAATGCGGGCGACATGCTGACCGCAGGTGTCAGCCTCGAGGACAAGGGGCGCGAGATTTACGAGACGTTCCTGCGCGTGGCGAGCGGTGAGATGTCCAAGTCCGAAGCGCAAGGTCTGGGCGACTACGAGTTTGTGCCCTGGCAAATCGGAGCGACGATGTGATGGAATGCCTGACCGAAGTTCAGAAAGCCGCCTATGAGGCCAACGGTTACCTGCTGGTTGAAAACCGCATCCCCGAGGACTGGCTCGCCAAAATCCATGCGGAAATCGCCCGTTTCGAGGACGAGGCGGCGACGATGACGGCCAGCAACGACCGGCTCGACCTCGAAGACAGCCACACCGCCGAAGACCCGCGCCTGCGCCGCATCAAGCTGCCGCACACGATCTCGGATGTCTTTCATGAACTCATGCTGTCCGACCACGTGCTCGCCCCCGCGCGCGACCTGATCGGGCCGAACCTGCGCCTGCACACCTCAAAGCTGAACATGAAATCCGCAGGCTATGGCGCGGCGGTGGAGTGGCATCAGGACTACGCCTTTTACCCGCATACCAATGACGACATCCTCGCGATTGGCATCTGCATCGACGACATGGCCGAGGAAAACGGCCCGCTCATGGTCTTTCCCGGCTCGCATCGCGGGCCGGTGTTCGATCACCATGTGGATGGTGTGTTTGCCGGGGCCATGCTGCCGGAAGAGAACGGGCTTGATATGGCCGACGCGGTGCCGCTGACGGGGCCCGCCGGGTCGATCAGCATCCACCACGGGCGGATCGTGCACGGATCGGCCCTGAACCGCTCTGACCGCCCCCGGCGCATCCTGTTTTACGAAATGATGGCGGCGGATGCCTTCCCGATCATGGGCAGCATGACCCGCTGGGACGGGATCGAAGACTATAATGCCCGGATGCTGTGCGGAGAACCGACGCTGCAACCGCGCCTGAAGGATATCCCGATCCGCATCCCGCAGCCGCAACCCAATGTGGCCATTTCCATTTACGAAATTCAGAAGGGCCTCAAGACGCGGGCCTTTGACACCATTCCCGCCAAGGAGACGACACAATGAGCAAACCAACCATCGGATTTATCGGACTTGGCCTCATGGGCGGCGCCATGGTGGGGCGCTTGCAGGATCAGGGCTATGCCCTGACCGTCGTCGCGAACCGCACGCGCACCCATGTGGATGCGGCTGTGGCGCGCGGCGCGGTCGAGGTGTCCACCGCGCGCGCGGTCGCCGAAGCCTCGGACATCGTGATGCTCTGCATGGATACGTCCGCAAATGTCGAGGCGCGGATGCGGGGAGACGAGGGCGTGATTGCCGGGCTGAAACCGGGCGGCGTGGTGATTGATTTTGGCACTTCCCTGCCTGCGTCCACCAAGTCGCTGGGGGCCGAAGTGGCCGCCGCCGGCGGGCAGATGCTGGACGCGCCGCTGGGCCGCACCCCGGCACACGCTGTGGATGGCCTGCTCAACATCATGTGCGCTGGCGACGAGACGACGTTCAACACCGTGCGCCCGGTTCTGGATGATCTGGGCGAAAACGTCTTTCACCTCGGCCCGCTCGGCACCGGGCATACGATCAAATTGATGAACAACTTTTTTGGCATGACCGTCGCGAACGCAATGGCCGAAGCCTTTGCGATGGCGGATGTGACCGGCGTGCCGCGCCAGGCGCTTTACGATGTGATGGCGGCCGGGCCGCTCAAATCGGGCATGTTGGATTTTGTCGCGGGCTACGGCCTCAAAGGCGATCCGAACCAGTTGGCCTTTGCCATCAAGAACGCGGCCAAGGATGTGGGGTACTACGCCCAGATGACGGCCGATGCCGGCGCGGCGTCCGTGATGTCCAAATGCGCTCTGGGTGCGCTCGAGGACGCGCGTGACACGGGTCGCGGCGACGACATGGTCTCGCAAATGGTGGACTACTACGCCGACCGGTTCAAAGGCTGACCCATGGCCATAGCGGCCCAGGCCAACCAGGACCGCGCGGCCCTCGGCATCCTCATGACGCTGGGGGCCTATTTCTTTTTCATGCTGATCGATACGTCGGTGAAATGGCTAGTGCTGGCCGGTCTTCCGGCGTTCCAGCTGGCCTTCATGCGCTACCTGCCGCACTTTATCATATCGACCGTTCTGCTGTTGCGCAGGGGCATGTCCTGGTCCTCGTTTCAGTCCGCGCACATGGGCCTTGTGCTGTTGCGTGGCTTTCTGCTGGCCTCTGCCACGCTCTTCAACTTCATCACGCTGATTTACCTGCCACTGACGGTCACGGGATCCATCATGTTCTCCGCGCCGATCATTGTCTGCGCGCTCAGTTGGCCGCTGCTGGGCGAGCGTGTCGGGCCGTGGCGTTGGGCCGCGATCATGGTGGGTTTTGTCGGCGTGCTGATCGTGATCCGGCCCTTTGGCGCCGATTTTCACTGGATTGCGCTGCTGAACGTGTACAACGCGGTTTCCCTTGCGCTTTATTCAATCATCACCCGGAAAATTTCGGGCGTTGTGGCCCCGGAAACGATGCAATTCTACATGGGCGCCTTCGGCGCCATCATGCTGTTTCCGCTGGCTGTTTTTTCGTGGACACCCCCGGCAACCACGCTGGACTGGGCACTGATGGTGTCCATCGGCATCTGGGGATGGGCCGGGCACGAGATTTTCTCGCGGGCGCATTCCTACGCCCCCGCCAATACGCTAATGCCCTACACGTACAGCTTTCTGCTGTATCTTGCGGTGGCCAGCTACATCGTCTTCAACGACATCCCCGACAGTTACACACTGCTTGGGGCGTCAATCATTGTGCTGTCGGGTCTGGTGATCTGGTGGCGTGCCATGCGGAAGGACAGAACATGAAGATCGCAGCCATTGGCGAAGCCATGATCGAGCTGTCCATGGTTGGTGACACGCCGCATGTTGGCGTCGCGGGTGACACGCTGAACACGGCGATCTATCTCAAACGATCCGCGCCGGACGTGCGCGTCGATTATGTCACGCGGCTGGGCGCGGATGCGTTTTCGCAACGCATCGCGGACTTCATCGCGGCACAGGATATCGGAACGGACGCGATCGAGCGGGATGCCGATGGCACGTGCGGCCTTTACGGGATCACCACGGACGCGGCGGGTGAGCGCACATTCACCTACTGGCGCAGCCAGGCCGCAGCCCGGCAGGTGTTTACCGGCCCGAACGGACCCGGCTTTGACTGGCTTGCCGGCTACGACGTGATCTACCTGTCCGGGATCAGCCTTGCGATCCTGCCACCTGAAACACGCGACCCGCTGCTGCGCTGGCTGACCATTTATCGCACCAAGGGCGGTCGGGTCGCTTATGACAGCAACTACCGGCCTGCGTTGTGGCCCGATCGCGCAACGGCTCAGGAGGTCACGCGCGCCATGTGGCACATGTGTGATATCGCGCTGCCATCGCAGGACGATGAGGCCGCGATCTTTGGTGAAACGCTGGAGGCTGTCGCGGCGCGTTTTGTTGCGCTTGGCAAATCCGGCGCGCTAAAGCGGGGCCCCGAAGGACCGCTTTGCCTTGAGACCGGACAGTCGCACAGCTATGCGGCTGCAGCCGAGGTGGTCGACACGACGGCGGCTGGCGACAGCTTCAACGGCGGCTATCTGGGCGCTCTGTTCCAAGGCGCGACGCAACAGGACGCGCTGCGCGCGGGCCATGACCTCGCCGCGCGGGTGGTGGGGCACCGGGGCGCGATCATTCCCGCATGATCATCGCACGCAAAGCGGCATCGGGATGGGTGGCCGCACAGGCATCGACCAGTTGGTCCGCCATCGGGTCATCCAATGCGCGCCCCGCCGCCACTTCCGAGCGGACAAAGGCGACCCAGGCCCGGATGGCCGCTTCCAGCGCCGGGCTGGGGTCCGACCGCGCTGCCCGTGTCGCAACAATCCGAATGGGCATTTTCTGCGATCCGTCCATGGCAATCTGGCGCAGGCGATGGTGCAGGTTCGGGTTGTCGAACCGATGCAACAACGCGTCTGCATACCCTTCGGCATTGGCGTCTGGCGGCAGGGTCGATGCGGCCTCGGCCATCAGTGCGGCAGCCCCGGCCCGCAGCGCGGGGTCCGCAACGGCCTCGTGCACATATGTGTGCCCCGCCAGCGTGCCGGCATAGGCGAGGTAGGAATGCGCACCGTTCAGCATCCTGAGTTTGCGCATTTCATGTGGGGCGACGTCCCTGACCCATTGAACACCCGGCCAATCGGGACGCGCGGCGGCAAAGTCGTCTTCGATCACCCACTCGGTAAAGGCTTCGGTCGGCACGGCCATCGCATCGCCCGCTTCCGCGCGAATCTCGTCGGTGGTCGCAGGCGTGATGCGGTCCACCATGCACGACGGAAAAGAGACCGGAGGCCCGATCTCCAATCCCGCGGCTTTGGCAAAGCGTTTGACGGCCGCACCCAGTTTGGCGCCATTGCCCGGCAGGTTGTCGCAGCTGAGCACCGTGACAGGCGCGTGCCGGGCAGCAAGGCCGCGGGCCAGCGCGCCAATCGGGGTTTGCGGCCCGCCCGCCAGATCCGCAACCACCGCCGGGTCGTCCATGTCCAGCTGCCCGTCCGGCCCGAGGTGATACGCCTTTTCGGTAACCGTCAGTGTCACAAGCTGCGTTGCGTCCGCCGCGATCTGCGCCAACACATCGTCGGGCGCTTGTGTCGCGACAATCATGTCGCGCAGGCATGTGATCTCTTCGACCCGGGTGCCTTGTGCGTCCTTGATCACAAGCGGGTAGCGGTAGCCTTGCGCCGCCAACCGGTCCCGTATGGTTGTACTGCGAAAACTCACGCCGGTGATCTCCCAACCCGGGCAGGCTTGCGTATACCACGCCTGATGCGCGCGAAAGAAATTGCCCACACCGAGATGCAGAATGTGACCCATGCGGTTCCCCTTTTCCGTCTAGCCGTTGCGGCCCGCGAAATTCGGTGTAGCCCTAGCACAAATGCCCCTTGGCGCACCGCCGAAATCACGCCAAGCTGAACATGGGAGGACGCCAATGCGGGTATTGCTGATCGGAATGGGGATGGTTGCCCGGACCCATGTCCTTGCCTTGCGCGACAACGGTGCGGGCGCGCGCCTCGACGCTGTGCTGGGGCGCGATCCGGCGCGCGCCAAAGCCTTTTGCGACGACGCATCGACAGTGCTGGGATATGACGTGACACCTGTGACGGACCTCGGCGACGCGTTGGCGCGCAAGCCCGATATGGCGCTGTTGATCACGCCGCCTGACGCGCGGGCCGACTATGCAAACGCGCTTGCCGCTGCGGGCGTCCCGACGCTCATGGAAAAACCTGTCGAACGGGGGCTGGAAGGCGCGCATGCCGTTGTCGCGGCGTTTGGGTCGCACGGCGTCCCGCTGGGCATGTGCTTTCAACACCGCACACGCGCTGCCGCGCAAACGCTGAAACAGCGGCTGGTCAGCGGCAGCCTTGGCGACGTGGTCCATGTCGAGGCGCGTGTGCCATGGTGGCGCGATCAGGCATATTACGACGCGCCGGGTCGCGGCACCTATGCGCGCGACGGTGGTGGCGTGATGATCAATCAGGCGATCCATACACTTGACCTCGCGCTCTGGCTTGCCGGGCCTGTTGCGCGCGTGCAGGCCCTCATGCGGACCAGCCCGCTCCACCGGATGGAGGCCGAAGACATCGCCGCCGCAATTCTGCAATTCCGGTCGGGGGCCAGCGGCGTTCTGACGGCCACAACGGCCGCCTATCCCGGTGGCGCAGAAAGCATTTCGATCACCACAACGCTGGGACAGGCCTTGCTGCAGGGTGACCACCTCCAGATCGATCTGATCGAGGGCGAAGGCGAGACCATTGCGCCCGGCGCAGGCACCGGCACCGGCGGCGGTGCCGATCCCATGGCCTTTACCCACGCGTGGCATCAATCGGTGCTCGAAGACTTTGTGACCGCGATTGCCCAGGATCGCCCGCCCCTTGCACCCCCCGACGAGGCGCTGCACGTACACGCCGTCATCGACGCGATGGAGCGGGCCGCGCAAAGCGGTCAGATCGTCGAGGTGCCGGCATGACCCTCGCATTTGTCGCGCTTGGCCTCGATCACCGTCACATCTACGGCATGACTGAGAACATGCGCGCGCAGGGCGCGCGATGCCTTGGGTTCTGGACCGACGGCGCGCCACAACCGCTTGACGGATACCTGAAACGCTTTCCCGATGTGCCCCGGTTTGACACGCTTGAGGATGCGCTGGCCGCTGGCGCCGATCTGGCGCTGGTGTCCGCAATTCCCGCAGACCGGGCCAACCTCGCCATCCGGGCGATGCAAACCGGGCACGACGTGATGACGGACAAACCCGGCTGCACCGACATGGACCAGTTGGCGGCCATCAAGGCGTGTGTGGCCGAGACGGGCCGCATCTGGTCCATCAACTTTTCCGAACGGTTCGAAGTGCCGTCCGTCACTCTGGCCGATCAGCTTGTGCAGGACGGCGCCATCGGCCGTGTGGTGCACACAACCGGCCTCGGGCCGCACCGGCTCAACCGCCCGACCCGGCCCGACTGGTTCTTTGACCGCGCCCGCTATGGCGGGATCCTGACCGACATTGCCTCGCACCAGATTGACCAGTTCCTGCACTTCACACAGTCCACCTCCGCTCGGGTCACCATGGCGCATGTTGCGAACCATACGAACCCGTCTGATCCCGGCCTGCAGGACTTTGGCGAAGTGTCGCTGCGCAGCGACACCGCCTCCGGATATATCCGCGTCGACTGGTACACGCCGGATGCCTTGCCCAATTGGGGCGACGGTCGGCTGACGCTGCTGGGCACTGACGGCTATATCGAGCTGCGCAAATATGTGGATGTGGGGGGGCGCGCGGGGACAGATCACCTCGTGCTGGTCAATGGCACCCGATGCGAATCCATCGACGCGCGCGCGGCCGGGTTGCCGTATTTCGAGCGGCTCGCCCACGACATTGCCCACCGGACCGAAACGGCGATGACGCAAGAGCATTGCTTCACAGTGATGGAACTGGCGTTGCAAGCGCAGGCAATGGCGGAGGCCGGATCATGACCCGCGTTGCGATCCTTGGCGGTGGGATCGGTGCGCAGCACCGCGCGGCCTATGCCGCCATTCGCGGTTTCGACGTGGCCCTGATGGTGGATCAGGACGCCGCGCGCCGCGCCGAAACCGAAGCGCAGGGCATCGCCACCTCTGACCGGATCGAGGACGCGATGGGCCAAGACATTGATCTTGTTGATATTTGCCTGCCCCCGCATTTGCACGCGCCCGTCGCGCTGCAGGCGCTTGGCGCAGGCAAACATGTGATTTGCGAAAAGCCGCTGGCGACATCGGTCGCGGATGTGGAGCGCATCAAGGCGGCGGCGGAACAGGCCGGCCGCCGCGTCTTTCCGGTATTTCAATACCGGTTCGGACCGGCCTTCGACCGTCTCGCGGCCTTGCGCGACGCCGGGCTGATGGGCCGACCGATTGCTGCGGCGCTCGAAACCCACTGGAACCGGGGTGCGGACTACTACGCGGTGCCCTGGCGCGGCACATGGGACGGCGAACAGGGCGGCGCGGTGCTGGGCCACGCCATCCATGCGCACGATCTGATGTGTCACTGGATGGGCCCTGTCGAGACGGTGAGCGCAACACTTGCGACGCGCGTGAACGATATCGAGACGGACGACACCGCAGCGCTCGCATTCGCTTTGCAGGGCGGGGCATTGGCGACAAGTTCGGTGACGCTGGGGGCCGCAACCGACGAAACGCGGCTGCGCTTCGTATTCCAGCACCTGACGGCCACCTCGCATACGTTACCGTATGCACCCGCAGAAGGGGCATGGATATTCACCGCCCGCGACCCTTCACGGCAGTCAGATGTCGACGCAATTGTAAAAGCCGCGGACATCGGGCCCGCCGGATTTGCCGGCTTCCTGACGGAAGTGCGCAAGGCACTGGCGGGCGAACGCAACCGAGCGGTGTCTCTCGAAGATGGCGCGGCCTCCATATCTCTCGTCACGGCGATCTATGCGGCAGCACGGTCCGGCACACCGCAGGCCCTGCCGCTCGCACCCGATCACCCGATGCGGAAAGGATGGCGACCATGATCGAATGCTGGCGCTGGTTTGGACCCGACGACCCAACCCGATTGCAGGACCTGCCGCAGGTGGGTGCCACCGGGGTCGTCACTGCGCTGCACGACATCCCGCCCGGGACCGCATGGCCCATCAGCGCCATCGAGGCGCGCAAGGCCCTGATCGAGGATGCCGGCCTGACCTGGGAAGTTGTCGAAAGCGTTCCCGTCTCCGAAGCGATCAAGACCCAGGGCCCGGATTGCGCCGCGCATATCGCGGCGTACAGGCAGACCCTTCAGGCGCTTGCGGAGGCAGGGATACAAACTATCTGCTACAACTTCATGCCGATCCTCGACTGGACCCGCACCCAGACCCGCGCGCCGCAACCGCATGGTGGCACGGCCATGCTCTTTGACCTGTCGACCTTTGCCGCCTTCGATCTGCATATTCTGGCGCGTCCCGGCGCTGCCGAAGACTATGGCGAAAAGACGCGCGCCGCCGCCGCACTTGTCCATGCCCAGTTGGAGGATGCGGACAAAACGGCGCTGACCCGAACCATCATCGCGGGCTTGCCGGGGGCGAATGACGGCTGGACACTGGAGGACGTGCGCCTGCGGCTTGCCACATATGATGGCATCACAGCGGACAGGTTGCGCCAGAACCTGATCGACTTTCTGGCCGAGGTTGTCCCGCTGGCAGAACGGCTCGGACTTCGCCTGTGCTGTCATCCGGATGACCCGCCCTTTCCATTGCTTGGATTGCCGCGGGTGATGTCCTCCACCGACGACTATGCGGCCGTTCTGGACGCTGTTGCCTCACCTGCGAATGGCGCGACGCTCTGCACCGGGTCTCTGGGTGTTGCGCGCGACTTCGACGCGCCGGAATTTGTGGCCCGGTTGGGGCCACGGATCCACTTTGCCCATCTGCGCAACACCGCGCGCCTGACGTCACCGGACCCGATGCGGCCGAGCTTTTTCGAGGCGCCACATCTCGAAGGAGACACCGACATGGTCGCGACCATTCGCGCCCTTATGGCCGAAGAGGCACGGCGCCGCGCCGAGGGGCGCGCTGACCACGCCATTCCCATGCGCCCGGACCACGGTCAGGAACTGCTCGGCGATCTTACGCGCGACAGCCTGCCGGGCTATCCGCTGATCGGTCGCATGCGGGGCCTGGCGGAGTTGCGTGGCATCATGGCCGCCGTCGGGGCGCCTTCATGACGCGGATTGGATTGGTGGGGGCGGGCCTCGTGGGGCGCCGTCATCTCGAAGCGCTGGCGCGCATGCCGGGTCTGACCCTGTCGGCAGTGCTTGACCCGGCGCTGACGCAAGACGAGCCCTTGCCGCAGGTCCAGACACTTGAAGAGCTGATTGCGCAAAGCGACGGGATCATCCTCGCCACGCCCAATCACCTTCACCGCCCCATGGCCGAAGAGGTGTTGCGCGCAGGTCTGCCGGTCCTTGTTGAAAAGCCGCTCGCGGACACGGCCGGGAATGCACGCGCCATCGCAGAGGTCTCGGCCAGCACGGGCACGCCGGTTCTTGTCGGCCATCATCGCCGCCACAACCCGATTGTCGCAAAGGCCAAGCAGATCGTGGACAGCGCCGCACTTGGGGCCATCACGACGGTGCACGGCAATTGCTGGCTGCCCAAGCCCGACAGCTACTATGCGCAAGGCTGGCGGCAAGGGGCCGGGGCGGGGCCGCTCTTCATCAATCTGATCCACGATGTGGACGTGCTCATGTACCTGTGCGGCCCCATAACGCACGTGCAGGCGATGGAGGCAAAGACGCAAAGGCAATCGCAGGCAGAGGAGGTGGTCGCCGCCACTTTGTGCTTTGCCAGTGGTGCGTTGGGGACATTGAACCTGAGCGATACCGCCTTGGGTCCGTGGAGTTGGGAACTGACAGCCGGCGAAAACGCGGCCTACCCGAAAACGGATCAAAGCAGTTACCTCATCGGCGGCACCCACGGGTCGCTGGCCCTGCCCAATCTGACCCTCTGGTCGCAGGAAAACGGCCCCGACTGGTGGGCGCCCATATCGGCCACGCGCTACCCGGTGGACACTGTCGACACGCTGGTTGCGCAGCTTGATCACTTTGGCGAGGTGATTGCGGGCAAGACCGCCCCCCGCGTCAGCGCCGAGGACGGGTTGCGTGCCGTCGCCGTGATCGAGGCGATCAAGACCGCCGCGCACACCGGTCAGTCGGTGGCCATCGCATAAAACCGTCGCGACTCGGCCCAGTCGTGCTAGCCTGATGGCATCGCCATAGGGCAGGGGGTGTCTTCTGGACCTGCCCGGCGCCGGCGTATGGCGTGAAACCCCGTCCTGAAAATTGAACCAAGGGAGGCGCGCATGACAAAAGTCGGCGTGATCGGCATCGGGGATATGGGCAGTGGACTGGCCAAGAACCTGATTGCCAACGGATTTGAAACATGGGGCATCGACCTGATCGACGCGCGCCAAGAGGCCTTTGCCGCAATGGGTGGGCACGCGGCCGGATCCGTGGCCGAGGTGGGGTGCAACGCGCACGCCGCCTTTGTGATGGTCATGAAGGGTGCGGAAGCGCATGAGGTGATCCTTGGCCCGGACGGTTTGGCCGCAAACATGGCGCCGGGCGGGGTGATCCTGCTGACCGCCACGGTCAAACCGGCAGAGGCGCGCGCCATCGGGGCGGCGCTCGACGGCACGGGCCTGCATCTGATCGACAGCCCTGTCTCCGGGGGCTACCCCGGCGCGCAATCCGGTACCCTCACGATGATGGCTGCCGCATCCGACACCGCGATGGACCTTGCCCGCAACGTGATGGAGGCGGTGTCGTCCAGCATCCACCGCGTCGGGCAAAACCCGGGCGACGGTCAAACGGTCAAGGCCTGCCTGCAATCGCTCATCGGGGCGCAGTTTTCCGCCACGTTCGAGGCCGCGGCCCTCGCGGCCAAGGCCGGGGTGCCGGGGCAGGTGATCCTCGATGTTTTCTCGACATCCTCGGCGGGGTGCGGTGTCGTGAACAACGCGCTGGAAAAGATCATCGACCGCCAGTTCGAGGGCACGGGCAGCCACATCAACACCATGCACAAGGACCTCACCATCGCGATGAGCCTTGGCGAAGAGCTCGGCGTGCCTCTCCATACGGCGGCGTCTGCCATGCAGGTCTTTCACGCCGGGCGCACGCGCCATCCAAATGGCGACAACTGGGTCGCCACGCGGGTGATCGAAGAGATCATCGGGGCAGAACTGCACCGTGATCAGGCCCGGGCAACGCGATGAAACTCGGCGTAATTACAGATGGTATCAGCCGTGACATTGCGCACGCGGTGGATGTCATGGACGAATTCGGCCTGACCTATGCGGAACTCCAGTTTGTTGGCGACGCGGAGGTTGGCGACCATTCCCGCGAAGACATCCGAAGGATGGATGCGCTTCTGCGCGACAGGGGCAAGCCCGTCTCCTGCCTCTCGCGCCACATCTTTGCGGGCACCACGTCGGCCAACCGCCCCGGCGACGCGCTGCACACACAGCA
Source organism: uncultured Rhodobacterales bacterium (assembly GCA_964603315.1). GTDB lineage: Bacteria > Pseudomonadota > Alphaproteobacteria > Rhodobacterales > Rhodobacteraceae > Tateyamaria. Next base: position 1,687 of record CAZRUV010000004.1, on the reverse strand, counting down.
TATGGACGCCCTCAAGCGCGTGATCGACATGGCCCATATCGTGGGCAGCCCCCTCGTCCGCATCATGACCCAGAAAAAGGAGCAGATTCTCTGGGGGTCTCACGGCGCGGAAAAGTGGAATGTTGCCCACGGCGCGTGGGACACGATGGCCCCGATGATCGCACCCGCAGTGGACCTGGCCCGTGCCGAAGGGATCACGCTTGTGGTCGAGACCGGCAATGGAACGATGGTGAATTCGAACTACACCGCCGCCCGTTTGATCGACGAGCTTGATGCGATGGACACGCTCAAGGTGCTGTGGGATCCGGCCAACAATTGCTGGTGCCACGAATTGGCCTACCCCGACGGGTATGACGCGGTCAAAGGCGGCTATCTCGGCCATATCCACATCAAGGACGTGCAGGTGGACACGCCCCGCGCCACGCTCGAGGTGCGCGAGATGGGCCGGGGCCAGTTGGGGCCGCTCTTCCAGCCGATGGCGGATGCCCTGCGGGCGGATGGGTATGACGGGGTGATCAGCTTTGAATCCGTTTACCATCCCGGCAATGGCGATTTCGAAGCGGGGTTTCGCGCCTCGATCGACCGGTTCAAAGCGATCTTTGGTCCCTGACGGGTCAGGCGGCTTGCCGCGCCGCGCGGATCACCAAATCCGCGGCGGTCTGCCCGGTCTCAATCGCGCCTTCGATCAGGCCCCCATTGCGCGCGGACAGTTCGGCACCGGCAAAAAACACCCGGTGTCCCACCGGCTCGGACAGTGCGGGCAGCCCGTAGGGCGGATGACCATGCGGCGGCGTCTTGTCCGCTTCCGTGGTCGTAAAGCGCTCGGTCGCCCAGTCCATGATATGCGTGGCGCGCGGCGTCGCCGCGTCAGGGCCAAAGAGGCGCGCCAATTGCGCCAGCGCCGCGCGCTCCAGTGCGTTCCGGTCCTGTCGTTGTTCTGCCAGCCACGACACGAAACCGAACAGGGCGTAAACCCCGAGGTCCGGATCGCTCTGATCCGCCACTTCGAACAGTGGCCCCACATGGCTCACGGCACCGCCGGACAGACCGGCCTCGCGCCAGAACGGACGGTCATAGATCGCAACCAGCTTGGCATGGGCCGCCATCCACGTGGGCCACCGGGTCATGGCGGCGCGGCGCTGCGCGGACCATGCGGGTGAGACGTCCCACGCCGCTGCAATCGGTGGCGGGACGGCCACAATCACATGCGCGGCGGTCCGCGCAGCGCCGCCCGCAATGTGCACCTGCACCGCGTCCCCCACATCCAGCGCTGTCACCTCGTGACCGAAATGGATGGCCCCGGCAGGCAGATCAGCGGCGATGTGATCCGCCAGCGCCCCGATGCCGCCCCGGATGCGCGCGGCATCGCCATATCGCTGCGGAAAGGCGCCACGCTGCGCGCCCTCGCGGGCCTCGTAGACAAAGTCGCCAGTTTCAAACTGCGCAATCGTCTCCAGCCCCAGATCTTGTGCCAAGGCACGGACGCGCGGTTGCATCGCGGGCCAGAGCCACGCAGGCCCGAGGTCGACGCCATCGCGGGTGAGGGCGCGGCCCCCCACGCGGTCCCGTGCCTCCAGCACGGTGACAGCCTGTCCGGCGCGATGCAGGATGCGCGCGGCCATCAGACCGGCCAATCCCGCGCCGATGACCAGTACCTCGCTCATCCGTCGACCATCTTGCGCAGGTG